>JAZLIL010000128.1:0-8650 GCA_045617405.1 Lachnospiraceae bacterium
CTTGCTCCCAATCGCGAACAGTATTAAGCGGAATATGCAGATAATTTGCAAAATCTTCTCTTTTCATCCCCGTCATCAATCTCAAATATTTAATCATTCTTCCTAGACGCTGCGCATCTGTTTCATTATCTTTTATTTCAACGAATACTTCTTCCATCCGGGCCTCCTACCGCATTGCCTTACTTTATTATAGTACCGCAATGCATTACAGTCAACACAAAAACAAGCCAACTCGACGACATAAGTCGTCTAATTGGCTTATCGAATAAATTAGCAAGATTTGTTATCGTTACTCACTCCCACTCGATGGTGGCTACGGGCTTTTCGCTGATATCCCAGAGGACGCGGTTGATGCCGGGAATCTTGACGATTTCGTCACGCATGCGGCAAAGTGCATCGAAGGGGATTTCGGGAACGGTAACCTTGACAGCGTCAGTGGTGTTTACGGCACGGATAACGCATGCCCAGCCCATGTAGCGCTCGCCCTTGCCGGTTGCATCGTACTTGATGCCGGTTGACTGAATGTCGGGGATGGCGCAGAAGTACTGCCAGGGTGTCTCGGGAAGCTTCTCAATTTCTTCGCGAACAATGGCGTCTGCCTCGCGGAGTGCCTCAAGACGGTCACGTGTGATTGCTCCTACGCAGCGAACTCCGAGTCCGGGCCCGGGGAAAGGCTGGCGGTAAACCATGTTGTCGGGAAGACCGAGGGTCTTGCCTACAACACGAACTTCATCCTTGTATAGGAATTTGACGGGCTCAACAAGTTCAAAGTTGAGATC
This sequence comes from Lachnospiraceae bacterium, assembly GCA_045617405.1. Taxonomy (GTDB): domain Bacteria; phylum Bacillota; class Clostridia; order Lachnospirales; family Lachnospiraceae; genus JAZLIL01. The sequence goes on from JAZLIL010000128.1 coordinate 780, forward strand.
CTCGGGAAGACCGCCTACATTGTGATGTGCCTTGACACCGTGAGATTCAAGAATGTCGGGATAGATGGTTCCTTGCGCAAGGAATCCAATTCCTTCCTGCTTCTTTGCTTCTTCTGCAAAAACATCGATAAACTCGGCGCCGATAATCTTACGCTTTGTTTCGGGATCGGAAACGCTTGCAAGCTTATCAAGGAAACGGTCTGTTGCATCCACATAGACAAGATTTGCATCGAGCTCGTCACGGAAAACCTTAACGACCTGCTCGGGCTCGCCCTTTCTCAAAAGACCATGGTTAACGTGAACGCAGACAAGCTGCTTCCCGATGGCTTTGATAAGAAGTGCTGCTACTACAGAACTGTCTACGCCACCGCTGAGTGCGAGGAGAACCTTCTTATCCCCCACCTGCTCTTTGATAAGAGAAACCTGCTCATCAATGAACGCCTTTGCAAGTGCCTCGGTTGTGATTCTTTCCATTGTTTCGGGTCTGACATCTGAACTCATAATCTGCCTCCATTAATCTGTTTATTGTCTATGCACTTTCAATTTACTTTGCTGCCTGTTTGCTTTCAGGCGGCACTTTGCAACTCACTACGCATTAGGAACAAGCTTTTCCTTGCCACCCATGTAAGGACGAAGTGCTGCGGGAATGTTTACGCTGCCATCGGCGTTGAGATTGTTCTCGAGGAATGCAATGAGCATTCTGGGCGGTGCCACACAGGTGTTGTTAAGTGTGTGAGCGAAGTACTTTCCGCCTTCGCCTACAACTCTGATCTTGAGGCGGCGTGCCTGTGCATCACCGAGGTTCGAGCAGCTGCCAACCTCGAAGTACTTCTTCTGACGGGGCGACCATGCCTCAACGTCGCATGACTTAACCTTGAGATCAGCCAAATCTCCGGAGCAGCACTCAAGAGTACGTACCGGAACATCAAGCGAACGGAAGAAGTCAACCGTGTTCTGCCAAAGCCTGTCGTACCACATCCTGCTGTCCTCGGGCTTGCAGACAACGATCATCTCCTGTTTCTCAAACTGGTGAATTCTGTACACGCCTCGCTCCTCGATGCCGTGCGCTCCCTTTTCCTTACGGAAGCAGGGTGAATAGCTTGTTAGGGTGTAGGGAAGCTCTTCCTCCTTGAGAACGGTGTCGATGAACTTTCCGATCATGGAATGCTCACTCGTACCGATGAGGTAGAGATCCTCACCCTCAATCTTGTACATCATGGCATCCATCTCCGCAAAACTCATAACGCCCGTTACGACTTCACTTCTGATCATGTACGGCGGAATGCAGTAGGTGAATCCGCGATCAATCATGAAATCACGTGCATATGAAAGGCATGCAGAGTGAAGTCTCGCAATGTCACCTTTCAGATAGTAGAAACCGTTTCCGGCTACTCTTCTTGCTGCATCAAGATCGATACCGTCAAGCTTCTCCATAATCTCTGTGTGATAGGGTATCTCAAAATCGGGAACTGCAGGCTCACCGTACTTCTGAATTTCAACGTTCTCTCTGTCATCCTTGCCGATCGGAACTGACGGATCGATAATGTTCGGAATGGTCATCATAATCTTCGTGACCTTCTCGTTTAGTTCAACCTCGAGAGTCTCAAGCTCCTCGAGGCGCTTTGCATTGGCTGCTACCTTCTTCTTAAGTTCCTCGGCCTCTTCCTTCTGACCCTTTGCCATCAGACCGCCAATCTGCTTTGCTATTGTGTTCTTCTGCGCACGCAGCTGGTCTGCCTCGCCCTTTGCCGCACGATTCTTTGCATCAAGCTCAATAACCTCGTCTACGAGCGGGAGCTTATGGTCCTGAAATTTCTTCCTGATGTTTTCCTTTACAGCCTCTGGATTCTCACGTAAAAACTTAATGTCAATCATTTCTGTCTTCCTCTTTCTGAAAATCTATTTTGGTGCAGTGAAACCTTTTCCGTTTCGCTGTCACATGAATTCTGTTCCGGTGCAGCGAGGCCTTTTCCGTTTCGCTGTCACATGAATTCTGTTCCGATGCAGTGAAACCTTTTCTGTTTCGCTGTCACATGAATTCTGTTCCGGTGCAGCGAGGCCTTTTCCGTTTCGCTGTCACATATTACTGCTCTCTTTGCTGCGCCTCTTAGCGAAACAGCTGTTTTAGCCGATGTCTGCCTTGCTGTCAATCTCAGGCACCGGCACGGCAGATCGGCCCTGTCCGCGCAACTCGATAACCGGCCCGCCGGTTCCTTCGATGTACTCGCGCGTAATCGTGACTGTTCCGATGTTGTCATCCTTCGGGATCTCATACATGATGTCGAGCATGAATTCCTCAATGATGGCACGAAGTGCTCTGGCGCCGGTTTTCTTTTCGAGTGCTTTCTCTGCGATAACCTCCATCGCACCCCGGTCAAACACGAGCTTGACTTCATCGAGCTCGAGAAGCTTCGAATACTGTTTGAGGATGGCATTCTTCGGCTCGTGCATAATCTTTATAAGCATATCCCTTGTAAGTGTGCTAAGCGCATACACCACGGGGAGTCTGCCGAGGAACTCGGGAATCATTCCGAATTCACGAAGGTCCTCCATCTGAACCTTCAGCAGAAGGTCGGGGTCGTCCTCAAAGGAATCGAGAAGTTTCGCGTTGAAACCAACGGATGCCTGCTTGTTGAGCCGCTTCTTAATAATCTCGTCGAGACCCGGGAAGGCTCCTCCGCATATAAACAGAATGTTGGTAGTGTCCATGGTCGTAAGCGGTACCATAGAGTTTTTGCTTGTCGCGCCGACAGGAACCTCAACCTCGCTGCCCTCGAGGAGTTTAAGAAGCGCCTGCTGAACGCTCTCGCCGCTGACGTCACGGCTCGTGGTGTTCTTCTTCTTGGCGATCTTGTCAATTTCATCGATGAAAACAATGCCGTGTTCGGCGCGGTCAACATCGTTGTCGGCTGCCTTAAGAAGCTTTGAAAGAACACTCTCAACATCGTCTCCGATATAGCCCGCTTCAGTGAGCGAAGTCGCATCGGTGATGGCAAGCGGAACATTTAGAATCCTCGCAAGCGTCTTTACAAGGTATGTCTTGCCGCAGCCCGTCGGACCGATCATCAGCATGTTCGACTTGTCAATTTCGATTGAGTCCATAGCCTCCTTGCGGACACGCTTGTAATGATTGTAAACAGCGACGCTCATTACCTTCTTGGCCTGTTCCTGTCCGACAACATACTCATCGAGCATTGCCTTAATCTGATGAGGTGCCGGCAGCTTATCAAGTTCGAGGACATCCTTGTTTACGGGCTTATCCTTGTCTTTCTTCTTTTTCTTCACACGTTGACTTTGCGGGATATCACCGCCAAAGCCGAAGGGAAGCGAGAAGAATGTAGGAATTGTCCGTTTTTCGCTGTTTCTGTCCTTTTCGTTACTCTTATCTTTTTCGTCGCCGTCAGGTTTGTCACTTGAAACAACATCTCCGGAAAGCTTCTCCGTTTCGCTGTTCGCTGCTCCCGCGCCTCCCGGACTCCCCTTCCCGGTTCCGCCTGAAGCAGAGTTTCCCGATGATTTGGAATCACCCGAACTGCCCGGGGTACTGCTGCCGTTTCCGCCAAAACTCGGAAACTGAATTCCCTGATACTCTCCAAGACCCGGAATACCGTTCTTTCCCATCATATCAAAAGTCTTTTGCATGCAGTCGTTGCAGATGCAGATACTTCCCGGAATATGCATCATCTTTCCGGCAATACTCTCGGGACGCCGGCACAAATAACAGATGTCTTCGTAGTTGTTATCGCTCATAATGAGTACCTCTCAGATTACTTTTCGTTCCTCTTTGCAGCAAAGCCGTGGATATCCTGTCAGTATGCGTTCTTGTTTATGAAGCCCTTAAAGATTGTCAGGAACAGGATTTTTATATCCAGTCCGACAGTCCAGTTTTCTATGTAGTATAAATCATGTTCTATACGTTTGGCAATAGATGTATCGCCTCTGTAGCCATTTATCTGTGCCCAGCCGGTCATTCCGGGGCGAACCTGATGCTTCACCTGATACTTTGGAATCTCTTCCTTGAATTTTGCAACGAACTGCGGTCGTTCGGGACGGGGCCCCACAAGGCTCATGTCGCCCTTTAAGACATTGAAAAGCTGAGGAAGTTCGTCGATGCTCGTTTTGCGAATAAATCGGCCGACACCCGTTACACGCGAATCACCTTTTGTCGTCCAGCCTCTGCTCTCGTCTTCCGTCTCCTGAACGCACATGGAACGGAACTTAAACATCTCGAACTCCTTTCCGTGGCGGCCGGTGCGCGTCTGCCGGAAAATGACGGGACCGGGGGACGAAAGCTTCACTGCAATCGCGGTGATTATCATGGGAATGCCGAAAATGATGATTGCAAGGATGGATCCGAAAATGTCCATGGTCCTTTTTACAAATCCGTTGACGATGTTATTAAGCGGCACATTTCGGATGTTGATGACGGGAAGACCGTAAAGATCCTCAATAAAGGGATTTGTTGCCACGATGCTGTTGTAATCGGGCACGAACTTCGTATAGATGCCTGTCTTCTCACAGATTGCAACGAGCTGCTCAAGTCGTGCGTACTCATCGATTCCGATGCACAGCACGACCTCATCAAAATCGTTTGCCTCAATTGTGTCCTCGAGACTGTCCATGGTTCCGATGATGGAAATGCTTCTGTACTTTGTCCCGACAGCCATCTGATCATCGAGGATTCCGCAGATGTGATAACCCCACTCGGGATTTGAGCGGATTCTGTCAATAAAACCCTCGGCTGCGCGGGAATATCCGACAATCAGAACATGCTTGAGATTGCGGCCATTCTTTCTGAAGGCGCGAAGCGTCTTTGAAAGAACGTAGCGAAAGAGCATGTCCATGATAAAATTAACAATTGCAAAAACAACAAAAAGGCCACGGGAGAAATCGCTGACCTTCATAATATAAATGAGGAACGCAAAGTAGAGGATACCCAGGGCGTTCGCCTTCACGAGGTTCACGGCCTCAATAATCCATCTCTTGGTCCTTCGCGGAGTGTAGAGCCCGCTTGCCGCATAAATCGCCACGTAACCGATGATAATGTACACCAGATAACCTACATATTTCTCAAACGTAAGAAAGCCGCCTTCGGGAATCATTATCCCGAGGGCGGGTAAGCCTCTGAATCGCAGCGGATAGGCCAAAAGGTACGCCAGACCTACCAAAAGTGCATCAACAAGAATGTGTATTATGTTGAGGATTCTCTGATTGTCCTTTATCATAGGCTGTATTATACACTAAACGTCTGCAATTTGCTATATAAAATTACGGATTTTGCTTTGCGAGTTCCTCGTCTGAAGGTCTTGCGGCAAGCACCACATCAAAGTCGTGCTCGACGAATTCTCCGTCTTCAAGCCTCTTTACGGTGATCGTAACCGTGCTTCCGGAGCGGATGCCCGAGATTCTTTCTCTCAGCTGGTCTGTGGTCCTGACCTCCTTGCCGTTGACAGCAACAACGATGTCTCCTGTCAGGATGCCTGCCTTCATTGCGGGGAAGTCCTCAATCGGCTGAACATATACGCCAATCGGCCAGCCGTAAGCCTTTGAAAAGCTCTCCGTGATGTCTTGCATATAAACACCGAGATAGCCCTTCTCGCCATCCTCAAGTATTTCCTTCGTCATGAGATCGTCCAGAATGTCCGTCGCCTTTGATATCGGAATGGCAAAGCCCATGCCCTCGACGCTCTCGTTGGCGTACTTCATATTATTGATACCGATGACCTCGCCCTTGAGATTTAAGAGGGCACCGCCGGAGTTGCCGGGGTTGATGGCCGCATCGGTCTGGATAAGCGTCATTTTGTTGCCTTCAATCGTGACATCGCGGTTCACTGCACTGACATAGCCCGCCGTCAGCGACTGGCCGTAGCCGAGGGCGTTGCCGATGGCGATTACCATCTCGCCGACCTTGATATCATCGCTCGAACCAAGCGTTGCAATTGAGATATTAGAAAGCGTCTCCTCCGTAATGGTGGTAAGGTCTGCATATATCACCGCAAGGTCCGCCGCCTCATCGGTTCCCTTGATTTTGGCTTCCGCAGTCGAACCGTCATTGAAGGTGACCTTAAGGGATGTCGAGTTGGCAACCACGTGGTTGTTTGTCGCAATGAGAAGCTCGTCATTGCTCATTCCGATAATGATTCCCGAGCCCGAGCCGCCTGTCTCGTAGCTCTGCCCGAACCAGTTTGTGGCAGTGTACTTCCCGTCAATCGACACAATGGAAGTAATGCACTTCTCGTAGACGCGACTGACATCGGTTGTTCCCGAATAGCGGGGTGTGACCGTTGTTGTCGGTGCAAGAGTCCACCCTGCTTCGTTCGTAATATCCTTTGAATCCCTGCTGATTACGCTGCTGATTGCTGACGTAGGCCGGGTCGCTTTGTAAATCTCGCTTGTTCCGATGAATGCGCCGCCCGCAAGAATTCCAAAGCCAAGTGCGCATGCAATGAAACCAAGTACCTTGCGAAGCTTCGGGTGCTTTGACGGGCGTCCCTCGCAGCGCCTGCGATTAATAGTTTTTCCGTTCGCATCAACAACCTCTGGCTCCGGCTCGGAAAAATCTCCGCCAAAGATAATCCTCGAAGTGTGCGTCGGATTCGGCTGCTCCTGCGTGCCGTCGGCCGGTGTCCGGCTGTATTGCTCTGCGGATGTGCTTCCTGCTGATGTCTGACCGTATTGACCGGTGGATGTGCTGGCAGCCTTTTTTCCGCCAAATTCATCAGGTGTAAGGTCGGACTTGACATACCTGTAAACAAAGGATGCCGATCCGGCTGTTGTACTCTGCGTTCCGTCCTGCATTGAGCCGTCAGGTGTGCGGTCTGCGGGTGACCAGGCCGTATAGGAATTGATGGGAGCTTCACCACTTTCCCGATTGCAGGTGTAGCTTGCACTGATATTCCTGCCGTCGAGAGCGGCTCCGGTCATGCTGCCGGTTTCGTTTGCGTTTGTGTCAGCGCTCATATTGCCTGTTATGTTTTCGCTTGTGCTCATGTTGCCGGTTATGTCTCCGTTTGTGTTAGTGCTCATGCTGCCGGTTATGTCTCCGTTTGTGTTAGTACTCATGTTGTCGTTCATATCAAAACCTCCGTAAAGATTTTTCTTACGGAGGTTATTGTAAAAGAAAAATGTGATTCAATTGTGGGAAAAATAAGTAGATTGTGTGAATTTTCCGCTTCCTGACTATCGGTCAAGGGCCCCCGCCGGCCGTCTCAATTCACAAAAGGCTCAGCCGCTTCAGCAGTTTCCTCAGGGCTCAGCCGCTGCAGCAGTATCCGCAAAGCTCAAGTATGCTCTGTGCGACCTTCTTCGATGCATCTCCAGGCTCGACCGTGCCTGTCTTTTCAAGAAACTTTCCATAATCAATTTCCGTCCTGTCGCCCTCCAACATCGCATATAGATCCTCCGCTTTTGCCACCTTCGGGAACGGAAGCTCGTCAAGGCTGAAATAGGTTCCCCGATTCGAGGAGTACCTTGCGGCATCAGGAACGAAGAGATATAAAGGGCGTCCGGTCAGTGCGAATTCAAACATCGTGCTCGAATAGTCGGTAATCAGCATGTCTGCGGCTTCAAGCAGGCGGAAGATGTCGGATTCGGCATTTCCGTCAAGAATCTTTTTTCCGCCCTTTGCGGTAAGTGTCTTTCCGTACATCGTCTCACGAACAAGCGGATGAAGGCGAACCATCAGTTGAACAGGTGTGCCGAAACGCTCCTCAAGCGCTTCCTGAAGATCCGCGAAATCAATTGAATCAAGAAGGGCAAGGTTTGCATCTTCTACTGCTGTAGAGCAATCCGCCTTCGCAGCTTCCTCAGTCACTGCCATGCCTGCATGATTCTCATTCTGCGGCCTGCCTGTTGATCTTGATTCAATGTCG
>JAZLIL010000129.1:0-8798 GCA_045617405.1 Lachnospiraceae bacterium
CTTATTGACAAACTCATTCACATCTTCCTTTGTGATATTCTGCTTGCCCTTTGACTTAATAAGCTTGTAGATGAGAATTCCGACTCCGGCTGCAAGAAATACAGGTGAAATCGTCTCAAGCACACCGATTGCGATTGCAACAATGATACCAAAGATTACATCTTTCTTAAATTCATCGGAAGATATCTCATTCCTCCTGTACTTGCTGAGACTCACCAAGATGAAGATAACTACCAGAATTGTCATTTTTTACTCCTTGAATAATCGAAATACTAAGTCTTACAAAGGAGCCTTTCAGAGGCTCTTTCGGGATTTTTGCTTTTCGTGTCAGATCTGCTTTCTTTCAACCACATCATCGGCCTTTTTGAAAATGTGGTCTGCGGGAACAAATCCCCTCACCATTGACAGCGGATAAATGCTTGTGCGCCTTCCGACAACAGTTCCCGGATTAAGAACGCTGTTGCAGCCGACCTCAACATTATCACCAAGAATGGCTCCGAACTTTCTTCTGCCGGTCTCAAGCCGTTCACCTCTATACATGACCGTAACGTTTGTCCTGTCGGCCTTGACATTCGATGTAACAGCACCCGCGCCCATGTGTGCCTTGAAGCCGAGTACGGAATCACCGACATAATTGTAATGAGGTACCTGAACATTGTTAAAGAGGATAACATTTTTCAGTTCCGTGGAATTTCCGACAACACAGTTATTTCCGACGATGGCCGTTCCTCTGATAAATGCGCACTGTCTCACCTCGGTGTTCTCACCGATGATACAGGGACCGCCGATGTAAGCTGTCGGGAAAATCCTAGCCGAACGGGCAACCCACACGTCTTCTCCTCTCTTTTCGTAGATTTCTTCAGAAAGTGTCGGACCCACTCTTAATATGAAGTCCTTAATGTCATCAAGAACCTCCCAGGGATATTCCTTTCCAAAAAAGAGTTCCGAAGCTATGGTTTCATCGAGCTTCAAAAGCTCATTAACACTCATCTCGTTCACTTTTTTATCCTCCAAACCGGTTTATACGGCGATTACTTTGCAAGCTCAAGAAGTGCTTCTCCAAGCTTCTTTGAAAGCTTGTCGGCATCTTCGAGGTTGTCAGATTTAACACCAAAGTAGAACTTAATCTTAGGTTCTGTTCCTGACGGCCTTGCGCAGCACCATGCTCCGTCAGAAAGCGTGTAAAGAAGGACATTCGAAGCTGCAAGTCCGGTAGGACATTCATTTCCCGTCTCGAGATCCTTAATTACATTGAGCTTGTAATCAGCAATTTTTTTAACTTTATATCCGCCAATCTCGCAGGGAGGATTATTCCTGAGTCTGTCCATCGTAGCAGCGATTTCCTTTGCTCCCTCTGCACCCTTCATGGTAATTGAAACGGCACTCTCACGGAAATAACCGTACTCCTCGTAAATCTGAAGCATTCTGTCCCAGAGAGTCAGACCCTTTGATGCAAAGTAACATGCTGCTTCGCAAAGGCACATGACTGCTGCGCACGCATCCTTGTCCCTTGCATATGTTCCGGGAAGACATCCGTAGCTTTCCTCAAGTCCGAATACGTATGTGTAATCCCCGGAGCTTTCAAACTCTCTTATTTTTTCTCCGATGTACTTGAAACCGGTAAGAACGTCAAAGAGCTTCATCCTGTATTCATCTGCCATCTCGCTGATAAGTCTTGTCGTAACGATTGTCTTGACAATAGCACCATTCTTCGGAAGCTTTCCGAGTTCCTTAAGTGTCAGAAGTCTGTAATCACAAAGAAGTGAACCGCACATGTTTCCGGTAAAGCTTACGTACTCTCCCGTCCTTACATCCTTTGCATAGATACCGAGTCTGTCTGCATCGGGATCGGTAGCGAGAATGATATCTGCATCAACCTTCTTTGCAAGTTCAAGCGCAAGCCTGAATGCATTCGGATCCTCCGGGTTAGGATAAGGAACTGTAGGGAATTCTCCGTCGGGCTTTTCCTGCTCACTGACAACGTAAACATTCTCAAATCCAAGTTCGGAAAGAACACGTCTTACCGGAATATTACCTGTTCCGTGAAGCGGTGTATACACAATCTTAATGCCTGAAGAGTTTTCCCTTATAAGCTCAGGTCTTAAAACAAGTCCCTTGAGGGCCTCCATGTATCTGTCGTCCATTTCGTCTGCCAGATCATTATAAAGTCCCGCTTTCCTTGCCGCATCTTCATCCATAACTTTAATTGAAGCGTAGTCAGATATTGCGTTTACCTTCTCAATAATACCTGTGTCGTGAGGAGGTGTAATCTGAGCACCGTCCTCCCAGTAAACCTTGTAGCCGTTGTACTCTGCAGGGTTGTGACTGGCCGTAATTACGATTCCAGCCACACATTTAAGCTCTCTTAATGCGAACGAAAGCTCGGGAGTCGGTCTGAGAGATGTAAATCTGAATGTCTTAATCCCGTTTGCATTCAGTACAAGACAAGCCTCTCTTGAGAACTCAATTGACATTCTTCTCGAATCATAGGCAACGCAGACACCCTTACCGGCAAAGCCCGCCCGGTTAATGTAATCTGCAAGTCCCTGTGTCGCACGTCTTATCGTGTAGATGTTAAGGCGATTTATTCCTGCACCGATGACGCCGCGGATTCCACCTGTACCAAACTCAAGCGTCTTATAGAATCTGTCATATATCTCCTTGTCATCATCTTTTATCGAAAGAAGCTCTTTCTTCGTTTCATCATCAAAAACCGGTGATTCGCACCATGTCTTATACTCATTCAAATAATCGCTCATATGTGCCTCCGTTTCATTTATTCACACTTATTACGATTATATAACACCTTCTGCAAAATTATCAATCTGCTAAACAAATATTTCTTAAGATGCACTTATTCAAGCAATTTCTGCACAATTTTCACAAAAACATATTGTTATTTCAAATTTAAATTTGTATAATAAAAGTGGATTTTTTTATAAAAGAACACTATTTCACGAGGTGTTTATGAAATACGTTAAGTTTACCGGCCCTTATGCTGATTTCGTGGAGTTACGAATAACTGACGACAACATGTCAGCATACATGACCCTTAAACCAAATGATGAGCCTGATTTCTATAATCAAAGCAAACTTCTTAACCTTTTGACGGAGAATCAGATAATAGTTGGTGTCGATCTTCCAAAAATCCGTGAGATGATTGAGTCCAAATGCTATAGTCTGCCCTTCTGCGTTGCTAAGGGCAAGCCCGCCGTTAACGGCGATAACGGATTTTTCACCTATCATTTCAAGACAAGCGTTGACAACACACCTAAGATCCGTGCAGACGGAAGCGTTGATTATTCAAACTCTGATATGTTTGAACCTGCCCATAAGGGCGACATTCTTGCTACATACACACCCGCAACTCCCGGTACCAGAGGTGTTAATATTCTTGGAAGAATCATCAATCCTGCTCACGGTGTCGATGAACGACCGCTCACAGGAAAAGGCTTCACACTCTCTGAGGACAAGCTCACCTACACAAGTGACATCGACGGCAAAGTCGAAATCACAAAACAGAACGAACTGGTTGTAAGTGCACTCTTCGAATACAACGGTTCTCTCGAACTTGGCGTCGGAAATGTGGATTTTGTCGGTGATGTCATAATAAGGGGCGATGTACGTCACGGTGTAACAGTCCGTGCCGGTGGAAACCTCGTTGTTCATGGCAACGTTGAAGATGCCTACCTGTACAGCAAAGGCGACATGACACTCCAAGGCGGCATGCAGGGTGCCATGAAAGGAAAAATTGAATGTCAGGGGAATCTTAACGGCAAATTTTTCGAGCAGGCTTCTATTCTTTGTCAGGGCAACATCACCTGTAACTCTATGATGAACTGCAAAGTCGTCTCAAACGGCAGCATCTTTGTTGCCGGAAAGCACGGTCTGATTGTCGGTGGCTCCGTATGTACTCTCGGAAGTGTCAGGGCAACTTCAATCGGAAACCTCGCCGAGGTAAGAACCGAGATTTCAGTCGGTTCGAATCCTGAAGCTCTTGCCGAAATCAAAGAAGCCGAATACGGCATCGCAGACACAGCATCAAAGCTTTCTAAAATCGATGCAATCCTCGAAAAGCTCGAAGCTATCGTTCATCCTACGGATGAAGAAAAACTGAAGATTATGATGAAGCAGTCTTTAAGTACAAAACAGTACCTTACAGATCTTCTTGCAAGCCAGCGCGCAGAACTTGAAGAAAAGCACGAACTTCTCAGAAAGGCTTCAAACTCGATAATTGCAGTCGACAAGTATATCTACCGCAACGTCTGCTGCAATGTAAACGGACTGTATCTGGCAATCACAGAGCCGCGTCAGCGGGTCATCGTTCATCTTGGCGGTGAAAGAGGCATTGAAATTGCCGATTATCCGATATAAGCCTTCAGAAAAGACATGTGAATTCTCACGCAACGCATTTCCTTTAAATGACATACTTTCCTATAAAACTAAAATGAGCTGTCAGCATTTGACAGCTCATTTTGATTTTCTGTTATGAATCCTTTGCAACACATATGAAAAGCGTTACAACAGGCTTACCGTCGAAGAGAATCGGTACCTTTATGGCAGTTACGTCAGCCTGAAGCTTCATCGATTTTCCAAACATCGAAAGAGGCGGTGTGATATCAAATACAATGCCATCATTCGAAAAAAGTGTTGCGGCATTTCCCATAATCATGTTCCCCAGTTCGCCAAGAGCTGAACAAGCCATCTCATCAAGCGTTTCAACAGGCATTCCCATCATCATTGTACTTGCAACCATCTTAGCGCTGTCCTCATCCAGAGCAACAATGACCTGTCCTCTCATTCCACCGGTTACACCAACCTGAATCAGATACGTCTGACCTTCAAAAACCGGATCACCAAGGCTCGGTCTTCCTACAGTTCCGCCCGGTTTGCCAATCATCTCTAAGATTACGATAGTTGACTTCAAGAATGGATTAATATATTTAATATCTATTGTACCCGCCATACACACCTCAATCTACTTTCGAAAAGCGAAAGTACTTTCTCGTTTATAAGATTATATCACATCATGAATCATAAAATCAATAGTACATTTACATTTTTTACAAATTAAATAGCTACTATTCTTTGCATATGATTAACAAACAGTATATAATATCATCTGTAACATGACTTACGTCGAAATCATGAAAGTTTTTTGCATACAGCAGGAAAATGCTCATTTTTGTAATCGGGAGGTACTGATGATCAGGGAACGTATAGAAAAACTAAGAAAACTCATGGCATTGAATAATATTGATGCCTATATTATCCCTTCGGATGATTTTCATTCATCCGAGTACACAGGCATCTATTTTAAAGAGCGCGAGTATATTAGCGGTTTCAACGGTTCTGCCGGAACTGTAGTCATAACAAAGGATATCGCAGGACTCTGGACTGACGGACGCTACTTCCTTCAGGCTGAAAATCAGCTTCGTGACACCGGAATTGACCTCTACAGGTTGGGTAACGAAAATACACCCACGATTCCCGCTTTTTTGAAGGAAAATCTTCCTGACAACGGTAAGATAGGCTTCGATGGCAGATGCATTTCGCTTTCCTTCGGCGAACTTTTAGAAACAAATCTTTCATATAAGAATGTCACCTTTGAATCTTCTTACGACCTTGTCGGACAGATTTGGGAGGACCGCCCGAAGATCAGCACCGAGCCCGCATTTCTTCTTAGTGAAGAACTTGCCGGTATATCAAGGAGTGACAAGCTAAGTCTGATTCGTGAAGAAATGGATAAGCTTTCATGCTCTGTTCATGTCCTTTCCACACTTGATGACATTGCCTGGACTCTCAACATAAGAGGAAATGACATTGCCTGCAACCCCGTTTTACTCGCTTATATGATTATTTATAAAGATAAAGCCCTTCTCTTTGCAAACAAAGAAGCTGTAAGCGATGAAATTGAAAACGAGCTGAATAAGGACAATGTAGAGCTTTGTCCCTACAACGATTTTTATATGGCGCTTTCAAAACTATCGGGAAATATTCTTCTTTCGAAGGAACGCGTAAACTACCTTACAAGTGCAAGTCTTTCAAAGAGTGCAGTAATCGTCAACGCCGTCAATCCTTCAACAACGCTCAAAGCAAGAAGAAATGAGACAGAGATTAAAAATACACGTGCCGCTCACATCGATGACGGCGTGGCAGTCACAAGGTTTATTCGTAAATTCAAGCAGGCAATTTCAAAGGAAAACGTTACCGAGATGTGGGTTGTCGAGAATCTTGAGGCTGAAAGGAAGAAGATTCCCGATTACATGGAACCGAGCTTTGACACTATCGCGGGATATGCTTCACACGGTGCAATCATTCACTACGAACCGACCGAAGAGACCAACATCCCCGTCGAACCCAAAGGTCTTCTGCTTCTCGATTCAGGCGGACAGTACATGCGCGGAACCACAGATATCACAAGGACAATTGCCTGCGGTCCTCTGACACACGATGAAATGGTCGGCTACACCACGGTCCTTAAGGCTAACATCGCCATAGCTTCGATTCATTTTCCTCACGGCATCGGCGGCATGCACATCGACGCACTCGCAAGGAGCAAATTCTGGAAGACAAACACAGATTACAAGCATGGCACAGGTCACGGTGTCGGCCACTTCCTCAACTGCCACGAAGGTCCTCAGAACCTTAACTGGCAAACCTATCAGCGTAAAGGCGGTGATATTCCTTTTGAAGACGGCATGGTAATCTCGGATGAACCCGGTATCTACATTGAAGGTCAGTACGGTGTACGTATTGAAAACGAAATCATTGTCTGCCCCGAAGAAACAACTCAGTACGGACGTTTCCACAGCTTTTCGGAGCTGACACTCGTTCCTATCGATCTCGATCCGGTAATTAGCGACATGCTGACCTTTGAAGAAAAGAATTACTTAAACGACTACCACAAAAGAGTCTACGCCGCTCTCTCACCCTACATGGATGACGACGAAAAGGAATGGCTCAAAAATGCAACAAGAGAAATCTGACAATATTAAAGGGGACGTTTTTTGCGTCCCCTGATTTTTGCTATTCCATATCAAGTTCTATCTCACTTAATCCCGAGTCGATCACGGGTTCCTTTCTTGAAGTTCCCCTTCCCCTTACAAACCCTGAAGCAGCACGAATCTCAAGCTCATCCGTATCAAAGTTCTTAAGATGAATAATTCCGCCAACGACCTGACATGCAAGACTCTTCTCGCAGATAATGGATTCAATTTCACAGCTTCCGGCTCCGACCTGGATAATTGCATTGCCTGTCGAAAGAGCGCAGGATTCAATCCTTCCGCAGTCAACTCCAAGCTGAACATACTGACTCGTATAGCCTTCGGGAACAGTTATTTTAAGACTTGCCGATTGCCTGTTATATACATGGTCAAAGATTGTCGCAGGAACCTTCCAGCCCCAAAGATCATAGTAATTGCTGCTGCCGTAAACTTCTCTGACCTTTAAAACACCGTTTTCACTGACTTCAATATCCAAGGTGTCCTTCAGTACGCCGTTCGCATTCAGGCTGAACTTATCGCCCTGTTCTATCAGCAAAACTGTATCGGCAAGTTCAATATCAAAAGCCTCAATGCTTTCTGCCTCATAATCCCTCGCAAAGCTTTCCCTCGTTTCAAGAATTGAGGAAGAGAAGCATAAAATGCTTATCGACAGAATGATGGCGCCGATGGTGACAAGGATAATTCCCGTAATCGCAAGGATGTTAGTCGTTTTTCTCATCACTTTGCCTCCTTCCGACGGGTTTAATTGTAAGGAACCGAAGAACCAGTCCAAACAGACCGGAAACCGGACCGAAAGCTCTGAATGAAACGAAATCAATGAGGATTCCTGCTCCTGCTCCTGCGAGACCGCATCCGATCATTGTTACTGCCGTGTAAGGCATTGAAAATGCATTGACAAATCCTGCGACTACAACGGCAATTCCTCCGGCGACACCGATAAGTCCAAGAACCGACAGGGAAAACGTAATCAGAATGAGTGCAAATGCAGCTGCCGAAGCAACAAGGCTTGCCAGGCAGTAAACGGGATAAAGAGGAATCCCAAGGAGAAATGTGAGGATGTTTAGTACCGGTCCGCCGTCACGGGGAAGAACGCTCAAGCTGTCATCGGAATTCTTCTTCTCAAGAAGTGCCTGCTCCTCTATTTTCCTTGCAACATCATCTGATGTTACTACGGTTCCAACGAGCATACTGTTCCATTCGTCAAGTGTCATCTGACCTTCCATGAGGCTCTCATCGGCATTGGAAAGGGCAGCCTCGGGCGTTACAAAGGTTTTCACGCCTTTTTGCTCATCGTTCTCTTTTGCTTTTTCCAAACAGATCCTGTCGGGCTTTACTATTTCAGTCTTTATACCTTCAACCGTACCCACGGATTCACCCGCGTTCTCCGGCTCGGGTTTAACTTCCGCAGCTGTCTCTTCAGGGACTTGCACCGTCTGAGAGACTGCCTTTTGTATAAAAGACAGTTCATCAGCCTCATTACAGCTTTTTGGTTCTTCCACCTCCGGTACATATGACCAGAATGAAGGAGTCCGCTCCTCGCTCATATTGTTCTCCGTTTCTTTTTGTAAGGATTTTTGCCGGAAAATCACCCTCTTCCATCTTTCCGGCAAAATGTTCTCCTATATGATGTTCTCTTTCAAAAATGGATTTCCGTGAGGAAATCCATTCTCTTAGTATTCTTGATTCTAGAAGTACTTCCTGCATCCCCAGAGATTGCTCTTCTTCAGTTCAAGATAGGACTGGTAGGCCTTTTCAAGAATCTGCTTCTCATTGAGGAACTTCAGCAAATGG
>JAZLIL010000130.1:0-2513 GCA_045617405.1 Lachnospiraceae bacterium
CTTTTCATTGCATTCCTTCTTGTATGTACCTGCTACAGGATGCTGGAAACGTGTAGGATTTGTTGAGTTACCTGTGTTAGAAACGTCAGCGCCTTCCTTCCACATGATTGAAACACCCTCTGTTACATCATCTGCACCGTAGCAGTTAACCTTTGAACGAAGGCCGTCTGAGTAGGACTTGCGGAAAACTTCCTTTACTTCGCCTGTGAAATAATCCATCTGAGTCTCAACATAGGTGAATCCGTTGATACGTGAAATAATCTGAGCTGCATCCTTTCCGAGACCGTTAAGAATAACGCGCAGAGGCTTCCGGCGAACACGGTTTGCCTTCTCTGCAATACCGATAGCACCCTCAGCTGCTGCAAATGACTCATGTCCTGCAAGGAAACAGAAACACTCCGTTGTCTCCACAAGAAGCATCTTGCCAAGGTTTCCGTGTCCGAGCCCAACCTTACGCTGATCTGCTACAGAACCGGGAATACAGAATGACTGAAGTCCTTCGCCGATAGCTGCTGCTGCGTCAGCTGCGCGCTTGCAGCCCTTCTTAATGGCAATAGCAGCACCTACAGTGTAAGCCCAGCATGCGTTCTCGAAGCAGATAGGCTGAATCTTCTTTACCATGTCGTAAACATTGAGACCGGCATCCTTTGTAATTTTCTCAGCTTCCTCAAGAGAAGAGATGCCATATGAGTTAAGAACTGAATTGATCTTGTCAATTCTTCTTTCGTATGATTCAAATAAAGCCATTGTCATGTCCTCCCTTATGCTCTTCTGGGGTCAATGAGCTTCTTAGCGTCATCAACGCGGCCGTACTGTCCCTTAGCCTTTTCCCATGCTGTGTTAACATCGTCACCGTTCTTGATAAAGTCTGTGAACTTTCCGAAGTTTACAAACTTGTAGCCGATGATTTCATCGTTCTCATCAAGAGCAATATCAGTAACATAACCCTCTGCCATCTCAAGGTAGCGGGGACCCTTCTTTAATGTTCCGTACATTGTACCAACCTGGCTGCGAAGTCCCTTTCCAAGATCCTCGAGACCTGCACCGATTGCAAGACCGTCATCCGAAAATGCACTCTGGCTTCTTCCGTAGATAATCTGAAGAGCAAGCTCTCTCATGGCTGTGTTGATAGCATCACAAACAAGATCGGAATTCATTGCTTCAAGAACTGTCTTTCCGGGAAGAATTTCGGCTGCCATTGCTGCCGAATGAGTCATACCGGAACAACCGAGTGTCTCAACAAGTGCTTCCTGAATGATACCTTCCTTAATGTTAAGGGTAAGCTTACATGCACCCTGCTGAGGTGCACACCAGCCTACACCGTGTGTAAGACCTGAAATGTCTTTTACTTCTCTGACCTTAGTCCATTTTCCCTCCTGAGGGATAGGAGCAGGATCATGCTTCGCGCCCTTAGCCACTGGGCACATGTTCTCAACCTGACTTGTGTAAATCATTGCTTTGGCTCCTTTCGTTTGCTTCACCGCTTGGCGTATTATGTAGTTCATCAACCTGCATCTGCTGTCTCACAAATGCCGTGCTATATTCTCTCACAAAAAAAAACAATAGTCAAGAGAACAAGAAAGGGAGAAGCAAATTTGCTTCTCCCTTAAGCACGAGACGAGATTCGAACTCGCGACCCTCGCCTTGGCAAGGCGATGCTCCACCACTGAGCCACTCGTGCATTGCGTTCGTTGCGTTTTGTTGTCTCGCTCAACGCAAGAACAAGGATAACACACAGATATCTAAAAGTCAACAGCAAAATTGAAAGACTTTTTTCACATTATTCATACAATTCGTGAAATTCACATCTGGCTATCGTACTTTTTCCTAAGTTCATCAAGATCATTGTCGATAGAAACAACATCCTGAAACTTAAGCTCATAGTGCTTGCCCCTCGCTTCCATGAACCTGTAGGCAAGGGTAAACGTAATATCATTGAAATTTGTGAGGAACTTGTTGTTGCAAATTCTGATCATGTTGTCAAGACCGGTGATTTCCTCTGCCTCAACAAAATCAAAAACCTGAGTAAAAGCGCTCTCGCAAATCTGGTACTGCATCTGTACATCGCTTGTAACATTCTGAACGTTGAAAACATAAAGGTAGCAGCGAAGCCAGGAGTTTGCCTTTGAAATCCACTCGTAGGGCGAATCGTACTTCTGTTTCATTGCTGCAATCTCCTGATCCCAGAAATTCGAAATCGCAGAGGCCTCAAGAATCCTCTCCTGCTCATCATCTGTCAGGGTAAGATGGTACTTTTCATTAAAATTCTTAAGAAGCTTTCTCTTTTCTTTCATCGATATACCTGACTTTTTAGTCTTCTTCCTGTAGTTTTCCTGATAACCGAAGTTCTCTCTCGCATTCTTCTTTTTCTTCTGTTCGTCAACTGCCGAAGCGAAGGAATTTGCTACTCCTCCTACGCTGTCAACTGCCTTATTGACAAACTCATTCACATCTTCCTTTGTGATATTCTGCTTGCCCTTTGACTTAATAAGCTTGTAGATGAGAATTCCGAC
>JAZLIL010000131.1:0-4230 GCA_045617405.1 Lachnospiraceae bacterium
AAGAATGAATAATAATTCAGAGAACGAAAAGCAGGAAAAAAAGAGGAAAAGGCTTGAAACAGCAAGAAGAGTAGTTGCGATGGCGGGAATCGTAATGATTGTATCAATGTATATAATTACGTTTATCTCGTCACTAACAAAGAATGCGGCTTCAAGTGCACTGTTTCGAACCTCACTTGTGCTGACAATAGCACTGCCTGTTCTTATGTGGGGAATTACAATATTTATCAAAAGAGATTAATCTCTTCAAAAACAGGTGTTTTACCAAAAGAGATTATTTTTATAAAAACAGGTGTTTTGCCAAAAGAGATTATTTTTATAAAAACAGGTGTTTTACCAAAAGAGATTTATTTTTTTGAAAATAGGTGTTGATATTTTAAAAACAGAGTGCTATTATGTTAAAAATTTGAGCAAAATTAATAAATATTCATTATGATGCAACGGAGGTTCGCAATGGGAAAGAGGAATGACATTCACAAGATAATGATCATCGGGTCCGGTCCTATTATCATCGGCCAGGCGTGTGAATTTGATTATTCGGGAACGCAGGCGTGCAAGGCGCTTCATAATCTCGGTTATGAGATAGTTCTCGTTAATTCTAATCCCGCCACTATCATGACTGACCCCGAAACAGCTGATGTAACCTATATTGAACCACTCAACGTTAAGCGTCTTGAGCAGATTATCGAAAAAGAAAGACCAGATGCCCTTTTACCGAATCTCGGAGGACAATCCGGTCTTAATCTTTGTTCGGAGCTTGCCGAGGCAGGCGTTCTCGAGAAGTACGGCGTTGAAGTAATCGGTGTTCAGGTTGATGCAATCGAACGCGGCGAGGACAGAATCGAGTTCAAGAACACAATGAATTCGCTTGGCATCGAGGTGGCAAGAAGTGAGGTTGCCTACAGTGTTGAGGACGGTCTTCGTATCGCTGAGAAGCTCGGCTACCCCGTTGTACTCCGTCCGGCATACACGATGGGCGGTGCAGGCAGCGGTCTTGTTTACAATACTGAGGAGCTTGAAACCGTCATCAGAAGAGGACTTCAGGCGAGCCTCGTAGGTCAGGTTCTTGTTGAGGAGTCAATACTTGGCTGGGAGGAGCTTGAGGTAGAGGTAGTAAGAGATGCAAAGGGCAATATGATTACTGTCTGCTTCATCGAAAATATTGATCCTCTCGGTGTTCATACAGGTGATTCCTTCTGCTCCGCTCCCATGCTTACAATATCGCAGGAGGTTCAGGACAGACTGAAGGATCAGGCCTTCAGAATCGTTGATGCCATCAGGGTCATCGGTGGAACGAACGTTCAGTTCGCGCACGACCCCGTCACGGACAGAATCATCGTAATAGAAATAAATCCCCGAACATCACGTTCATCGGCTCTTGCTTCAAAGGCAACGGGCTTCCCCATCGCGCTTGTTTCTGCAATGCTCGCAACCGGAATGACACTTGATGAGATTCCCTGCGGAAAGTATGGCACACTTGATAAATATGTTCCTGACGGAGATTACGTTGTTATCAAGTTCGCACGCTGGGCATTCGAGAAGTTCAAGGGTTCCGAGGATAAGCTCGGTACACAGATGCGTGCGGTCGGCGAAGTAATGAGCATCGGAAAAAATTACAAGGAGGCTTTCCAAAAGGCAATCAGAAGCCTTGAGACAGGACGTTACGGACTTGGTCATGCAAAGAATTTCGGTTCACTTTCTGCGGAAGAGCTGATTGATTTGCTCAGGACACCTACAAGCGAGAGACAGTTTATTATGTACGAAGCACTCAGAAAGGGTGTCAGTGTTGAGAAGATTTACGAGCTTACAAAAATCAAGCATTGGTTCATCGAGCAGATGAAAGAGCTTGTAGATGAGGAAGAGGAACTCATTAAGAATAAGGGCGCCGTTCCTTCAGAAGAAAAGCTCAGAAAAGCTAAGCAGGACGGCTTCTCGGACAAATATTTAAGCCAGATTTTACAAATTCCGGAATCCGATATCAGACATACAAGAATCGGTTACGGCATTGTCGAAGAGTGGGAAGGTGTTCATGTCAGCGGAACAAAGGACCGTGAGTACTTCTTCTCAACATACTGCGGCAGCGATAAGAATCCCATCGCGAAAGACGAGAAGAAAGTTATGATTCTCGGTGGCGGTCCTAACAGAATCGGACAGGGTATTGAGTTTGATTACTGCTGTGTTCATGCGGCATTTGCTCTCAGAAAGCTTGGTTTCAGGACAATCATTGTTAATTGTAATCCCGAGACTGTTTCAACAGATTATGATACATCTGACAAACTCTATTTCGAGCCGCTCACACTTGAGGATGTTCTTTCGATTTACAACAAGGAGAAGCCTCTCGGTGTTATAGCACAGTTTGGCGGACAGACACCGCTCAACCTCGCTGCAGACCTCGAGAAGGAAGGAGTAAAGATTCTCGGAACTTCTCCGGCAGTCATTGATATGGCTGAGGATAGAGATCTTTTCAGAGCGATGATGGACAAGCTTCAGATTCCAATGCCTGAATCCGGAATGGCAGTTGATGCCGATGAGGCTGTTGAGATTGCAAACCGCATCGGATACCCTGTAATGGTTCGTCCTTCCTATGTCCTTGGCGGGCGCGGAATGGAGGTTGTACACGACGAACCGTCGCTTCGTGAGTACATGGCTGCAGCAGTCGGTGTAACACCTGACAGGCCGATTCTCATCGACCGTTTCCTCCGTCATGCACTTGAATGTGAAGCAGATGCAATCAGCGACGGAAAGCATGCATTTGTCCCCGCAGTTATGGAGCACATCGAGCTTGCGGGAATCCATTCGGGCGATTCGGCATGCGTTCTTCCTTCGATTAACATTTCAGAGAAGAACCTGAATCTCATCCGTGAGTACACAAAGAAAATTGCTATTGAAATGAATGTCCGCGGTCTCATGAACATGCAGTATGCGATTGAGAACGACACAGTCTATGTCCTTGAGGCAAATCCCAGAGCATCGCGTACAGTGCCGCTTGTTTCCAAGGTCTGCGACATTCAGATGGTAAGAGTTGCAACAAATGTCATTACCTCTGAGCTTACCGGAAATGCTTCGCCTGTTCCTGAGCTAAAGAACAGAGCATATAGGCACGTCGGCGTGAAAGAAGCAGTATTTCCGTTCAACATGTTCCCGGAGGTTGATCCTCTTCTCGGACCTGAAATGAGGTCAACCGGCGAAGTTCTCGGACTTGCAGATAACTTCGGAGAAGCGTTCTTCCTTGCACAGGAAGCAACTCAGACTGTTCTTCCTACCGAGGGCACGGTTCTCATCAGCGTCAATGACCAGGACAAGTCCGAAGTACCCAAAATAGCAAAGATGTACAGTGACATGGGCTTCAAGATAGTTGCCACCGGCAGGACCTATGACCTGATCCGGGCAAACGGGATCCCGGCAAGAAAGATCAACAAGCTTCAGGAAGGCCGTCCGAACATTACGGACGAGCTTATGAACGGCACAATCCAGATTGTCATCAATACTCCTTCAGGCAAGGATTCAACGTATGATGACAGCTACATCAGAAAAACGGCAATCCGAAAGAAGGTTCCGTACTTCACCACAATGGCTGCGGCACATGCAGGCGCAGTCGGAATTGCAGCCGTTTTGAAAGAGGGTCGGCTTTCGGTTCGCTCTCTTCAGGAACTTCACTCAAGATAAAAAGCAAGTGTCAAAACCCGCCGGAGAACCGTCCGGCGGGTTTTAAGTTTGCGTGGGCACGCCTGCATGTGAGGTTAACCGATTAGCCCCCGTGTCACTTTGCCACGAAAATGACACAGATTGTGGAGAAAGTGACACAAAAGTTTCATTATCATGACCATGAATGGTCATAAAGGGAGAGTATCTTAAAGACAACAAAACCAAATGCATTGCAGAATTAAAAGAGGAGATGCCGATCCTAACGTTGTCGGAACTCCTCTTTTTTATAAAAGTACAAGAAAACCCACGGCCTTTAGGGCAGTGTTCATAAAACAGTAATATCCCGATATGGTGAGGATGCCTTTGACATTGGAGATTCTTATATTTTACTGACCATTCCTTATGACAAAGATATTTTGGATGTCTCTAGTCGAAATAAAAATGTCGGTTTAAATGTCGGTTTAAATGTCGGTTTAAACAACACAGAACGACGTGTTCTCGAGCTTCTTGCAGGAAATAGTAAATTAACGTCGATTGATTTGTCGGAGAAGATTAATGTAACCAAAAGGACGGTTGAACGTGCTT
>JAZLIL010000132.1:0-11896 GCA_045617405.1 Lachnospiraceae bacterium
GCCGAGGAAGGTACCGGAGGTCATTTCACTCTGACCGATGACAGGATTATCAGCTACTTTGACACTGAGGCTCTTTGATGCCTCAAAGAATAATCTTCCCTGCTCAGAGTAGTATTCTTTGACAAAGCGTTCGGAGTGAGAGGCACCGAAAGGAAGAGGATCGCCATCGGAAAGCTTTGTACGCCCGAGTGTTTCAAGCCATCTGTTGAGATCTGCCCTGTAGGTCTCGAATTCTTCGCCGAAATTGTAATTTCGTGACTTATCTTCGAGCATTGCAAAGAGCATAATGGATCGCTTTACAAACTGGACGCTCGGGAAATAGTAGGAGGTACTTGCCATACAGTTTGTAAAATAGGGTTCGTCCGGTTCACCGATGTTTATTAACTTCTCATTCTTAAACGAGGGAAGAAGACTTACCGGAGGAGTCTTAAAGGAATCTCTTATCTGATCGATAGAGAGAGAAGTGCTCTTGTCGCTAAACGGATTTATGTCATCATCGGCAGCGATGGAACGGGCGTATTCCTGAACAAAATAATCCTTTTCGGGCTGACCGAACAGCTTTAGAATACCCGTGTAGCCTTTTGTGAGGACTGACTCAATGACGATGTGTGAATCGTGAGGCATGGTTTTTGCAGCGTTTACAAGGACAACGGCGATGAGTGACGGGAGCACTGCCTGGAATGAAATGTCGGGTGCGGTGTAGGCATCGGAACAGTACAGTGTCTTTTCATCAATCTTTTCAACAAGAATAGCAGCCTTGATGCAATTGTCTACGACATAGAATCTGCAAAGAGATGAATCATATCCTTCGCGGCTGAAAAGAAAACCTGTTTCTATTGAACGGTTCTGAAGATCAACAATCGGTTCGACATTCATGTCCGGGAAAGCGATGATGTTTTTCGTGTAGTCCTTAAGCGCGCCTATCTTAGCCATAAGAGGAGACTTTACAAGATTGACAAGTGAAAAGCTTGAAAGATGACCGGTAAGTGTTGCGGGACAAAAACCAAGCTGAACAAGAAAATCATAACTCAGGCTGAGACATTCGAGCGTTCCGCAGGCTTTTAAAGAAACGGATCTTATGCCGCATCCCCGGAGAAATGCTGTGCACCTGTCAACAAGGGTCGTTGTGCATTTCACACGGTCGCAGTCGGGTTTTGTGTAAATGTACTCAAGTATCATTGAGTCTTCTGAACAGGGATTTTTCCTGAATACGGCAATGCTTACCGGGTCGTCTTTGTCACAGATGCCAAGCGTGAGAGCATCTTCTTTCATCGCCATCCTGGCGATGTTTGCCGGAAAGATTTTTGAAAAAACAGTAATGTCAGGTGTTACAAGATTAAAGTTCATAGGCGATTCTCCACAGGCATTCCGGGTCAATGCTATTCACAAAAAAAGCAGATATAATACCCTAATATACATCATGTTGCGATAGCACGATTATATGCCATGAATGCAAAATAGTAAAGACGTAGTTGACGATTACGTGAATTGCATTGACATTTCGTCCGATTGTTAATAGAATCAGAAGGCGGAGGCATGTGGAGTACAAGGCAGGATTCTGTCTCTGCGCTTCCGGTATCACGACTATATGCGTGGGGGTGCGAACATGACAAGAAGAGAAATTGCCATGGACTATTTTGCAAAGGGCTACAACTGCTGTCAGTCTGTTGTTCTGGCATATAAAGACATGGTTAATCTGGATCAGCCGACAATAGAAAAGCTCACAAGCTCATTTGGCGGCGGAATCGGAAGGATGCGTGAGGTCTGCGGAACAGTGAGCGCAATGGCAATGGTCGCCGGTCTTTTATGTGGCTACGAGGGACCTGATGAGGGCGAAGCAAAAAAGGCGCATTACGAGAGAATCAGAGCACTTGCCGATGAATTCAGGGAAAAGAACGGAGCGATTGTCTGCAGGGAACTCCTAAATCTCCCGGCAGGCCCTTCGGAACCGATACCCGAGAGAAGAACCGCAGATTATTATGCTAAGCGTCCCTGCAAAGAACTTGTGGGAGATGCTGCACAGATCCTCGAAAAAATGATTGAAAGCGTTGCGGGGTGTGAGTGATTTGGACGATAATTCAAACAGAAATGTAGCATCGAGAGTTGAAGAGGATACATTGTTTCTTCAGGTTTTCGGAGCGATTACCTCGGACAGTGTCAGGGACTATGAGGACAGGATTGCAAAGATTGTCGAGGAGTATCCTGTAGGCGCATGCGTGCTTGATGCGGAAGGCCTCAAGTACATTTCGAGCGCGGGTCTTCGCATGATTCTCAGATTGAAGAAGAAAAAGGGAAATTTCAAGGTAATAAATGCCAACAATGAGGTCTACGACATTTTTTCCGTTACAGGTTTTTCACAGATTATGACTGTGGAAAAGGCGTTTCGTAAGATTGATGTCGACGGCTTTGAGGTTGTCGGCCGCGGCGCGAAGGCAGCCATCTACAGACTCAATCAGGATACGATGGTCAAGGTCTATTCCGATCCCGACAGCCTTGCAACAATCAAGAGGGAACGCGATCTTGCACAGTATGCGTTTGTGCACGGTGTTCCTACGGCAATTCCGTATGATGTTGTTGTGATAGGTGACAGGTACGGGTCGATCTTTGAACTGCTGAATGCCAAGTCATTTTCCGAGCTTATTCTTGAAAATCCCGATAAGCTTGATAACTACGCCGAAGAATTTGCAAAGATGCTCAGAACAATTCATTCTACAAAGGTCGAACTCGAGACGATGCCGGATATCAGGATCCTTGTCGGAAAGTGGATTGATGAGGCATCGAAGTATCTTTCGGAGGCTGCGGCAGCAAAGCTGAGGTCACTTGTTGATGCGACCCCGGAAATAGCGAATATGCTTCATTGCGATTTCCACACTAATAATGTGCTGATGCAGGGAGATGAGGCAATCCTCATCGACATGGATACACTGAGCCACGGGCATCCTGTTTTTGAACTTGCGATTATCTTCTTTACCTATGTTGGATTTGATGAGATTCGTCCCGGAAACGTTGAGAGCTTCACGGGTATTGATGCGGAAACCGGCAAACGATTCTTTGACAGGTTCTTAAGGCTCTATCTTGAAGCGGAGGACGAAGAGAAAATCAGGGAAGTCACAGATAAGGCAAGGCTTCTGAGTCTTATTAGGATTGTCCGCCATGTGTCGCGAAGAGGCGGCGAGAGGGAGATTATTGACAAATGTGTTCCCCTGATTGAAGGACTGGCAGAGAAAATTGATTCATTAGCGTTTTAGCAAAGGGGCTGCCGAAGGCGGCCCCTTCATTTTGGAAGTAACGGCTTTGAACTGCGACTGCAGATTGCGGGCGATTTGATTACCTGGCCGGGATTGTCGATAATGTCATGAAAGTGAGGGAACGGTATGCTGCTTAGAAATGCTTCTGTTTTCTACAGGGGAAATTTTGCGGATCTTGATATCAGACTTTCGGGCGCTTACATTACGGAGGTCGGACAGGGACTGTCCGGAATCGGACGTGACGGAACCCCTGAGGCTTCGATAATTGACCTTTCCGGGAAATGCGTCCTTCCCGGACTCATTGATCTTCACACGCATGGCTGCATGGGAATGGATTTTTCCAAAGCAGGTGTGCAGGATATGAAGACCGCCTGCACGGAATACGCCAGGCATGGCGTTACGGGCGTGCTTGCAACTACCGTCAGCATGATGCCTTCAGACATTGAAAATGCACTGTCGAGGATTACGGAGGCGGTCGAGACCGGTGCACTTGATATGACATACCGCGGCAGCAGGATTCTTGGAATAAACCTTGAGGGTCCCTTCTTCGGACCTGAGAAGTGCGGTGTTCATAAGCCTGAGAATCTTCATGCAATCGACAACTCGCTCTTTGAACACTGGGACGTAATCTCAAGACGTCTCATCAAGATAATTAATGTTGATCCCACTCTGCCGGATGCGCTCAGGTTTATCGACCGTTACGGAAGAAACAAGAGGATTTCACTCGGCCACACGAACTGCACCTACGCTCAGGCCGCAGCGGCAGTCAGAAGCGGGGCAAAGCAGGTGACACACTGCTTTAATGCAATGAGTCCGCTTAATCACAGGGAACCCGGGCTCGTGGGCGCGGCCACCGATTTCGGTCTTACTACGGAGCTTATCTGCGACGGGTATCATATTCATCAGGCGATAGTACGGCTGATGTTTGCTGCCGTATCAACGAAGATTGTGCTTGTGTCTGATTCGGGAGAGGCGTGCGGAATGCCTGACGGCGATTACGAGATCTGTGGAATCAAGGTAAAGCTTTCTGGAAACAAAGTCGTCAGTGCAGGTGACGAATCAAAGATTGCCGGTTCGGCTTCCTTTCTGTATGACTGTATGAGAAACTGCATTTCATGGGGGGTTCCGAAGGAAAATGCAATTCTTTCCGCTACACTCTACCCTGCAATGGCAATCGGCGCTGATGTTTTTGTTGGAAGCATAGATGTGGGAAAATGCGCCGATCTTCTTATTACGGACAAGGATCTGCTCCTTGAGAAAGTCATTCTTAACGGGGAAATTATCTGAGTCTTTTGGGAAGAAAAGGCATCTGCCAGCAGCGCCGGGCACTTCGTTCTTCATATGATGATTGTCAATTTTCCCTTGAATACTTGAAAACATGTGTCTATAATAAATCGAAAAGTATTTTTGAAAGGATGAAACTATCGTGAAAATCAGTTTTTCAACACTTGCATGTCCGGATTTCAGCTGGGTAGACATCTACTCTATGGCGAAGGACCTTTCATTCGACGGAATTGAGGTAAGAGGTCTCGGCAACGACATCTGCACCGTTAACTCACAGCCTTTCCGCGATGACAAGCTGCCCTCGACCATCAAAAAGCTAAACGAGCTGGGACTTGAGATACCCTGCCTCGCCTCCGGATGTTCGCTAAAGAACAGAGCTGAGCATGATAATGTCATCGATGAGATAACACAGTACATTGTACTTGCAGATAAACTTTCGACACCGTATATCAGAGTCCTCGCGGACGATGTGACGGAGCCGGTCAGCGATGTTGACGACGAGTACGTCATCAGCGTACTGAAGGAACTCGCAAAGGTTGTTGAACCCTATAACGTTGCTCTTCTTGTAGAGTCGAACGGTGTCTATTCCGACACAAAGCGTCTTCGCCGTCTGCTTGATAAGACGGGAAGCAGGAAGATTGCAGCTCTCTGGGACATTCACCATCCCTACCGTTACATGGGTGAATCACCGGAGGAAACGGTTAAAAATCTCGGCGATTACATCCGTCATATTCATGTAAAGGATTCCGTCATGGTCGGCGGAAAGCCCGAGTACAGGATGATGGGCGAAGGTGACATGCCGCTGAAGCTTGTGTTCCAGACGCTCACGGAGATCAACTACACAGGTTACATCTCACTTGAGTGGGTAAAGCGCTGGGCAAGTCATCTTCAGGATGCGGGCATTGTCTTCCCGCACTTTGCGAATTACATGGCGGAATACCGTCAGGAGAAGCAGGATTATCTTCAGGACAACAACGAAAGGACAGGCAAGTATGTCTGGAAAAAAGAGATGCTGATTGATGCGACATTCCCGGATGTGCTTGACCGCATGTGCAAGGAGTTCCCCGATCAGTACGCGTTTCGCTACACCGAGCTTGATTACACCCGCACATACATCGAGTTTCGAAACGACGTCGATACCTTTGCGCGAAGCCTCATAGCCATGGGCGTTCGCCGCGGAGATCACGTTGCAATCTGGGCAACGAACGTACCTGCCTGGTACATAACCTTCTGGGCAACCGTGAAAATCGGTGCTGTTCTTGTCACGGTCAATACAGCCTACAAGGATCATGAGATTGAGTATCTGCTCCGTCAGTCGGACACTCACACTCTTGTCATGATCGATAAATATAAGGATTGCGATTACAATCAGATAATGCGAAATCTCTGTCCGGAGCTTAGCGAGTGTAAGCCCGGCGAGCTGATGGCGGAGCGGCTTCCTGTTCTTCGAAACATCATTACGGTTGATTCGCGTCAGCCCGGCTGCTTCACGTGGGATGACGCCATTGCGCTTGCTGACACCGTCTCCCAGAAGGAGGTTGAATTCAGGCGCCGTTTCATCACTAAGGATGATGTCTGTAACATGCAGTATACCTCGGGAACAACGGGTTTTCCCAAGGGTGTTATGCTCACGCACCACAGCGTGGTAAACAACGGCAAGGCAATCGGTGACTGCATGGACCTTTCGACGGCCGACAAAATGATGATTCAGGTTCCCATGTTCCACTGCTTCGGCATGGTTCTTGCGATGACTGCTTCGATGACTCACGGGACCACCATGTGCCCGATTACGGCATTCTCGCCGAGAAAGGGCCTTGACTGCATCAACCGCGAAAAGATTACGGCATTCCACGGTGTTCCTACGATGTTCATTACAATGCTTGAGCACCCCGATTTTGATAAGACCGATTTCTCGCACATGCGAACAGGCATCATGGCCGGCAGTCCCTGCCCCGTAAAGGTAATGCAGGACGTTGTTGAAAAGATGCATATGAAAGACATCTGCATCACCTTCGGTCAGACGGAAGCATCTCCCGCATGCACAATGAGCAAGACGACTGATTCACTTGATGTCCGTGTCAACACGGTAGGAAGCAACATTTTCGGAGTCGAGTGCAAAATCGTCGATCCCGAGACCGGCGCGGACCTTCCCGACAATACCGATGGCGAGTTCGTTGCAAGGGGCTACAACATAATGAAGGGCTACTACAAGATGCCCGAGGCTACCGCGGCAGCCATCGACGAGAACGGATGGCTCCATTCGGGAGACCTTGCACGAAGGGATGAAAACGGAAATTTTAAAGTAACGGGTCGAATTAAGGACATGATCATCCGAGGCGGGGAAAACATCTACCCGAAGGAGATCGAGGAGTTCCTCTATACGAACGACAAAATCAGGGATGTCCAGGTAATCGGCGTTCCCGATGTTGACTACGGAGAGGAAATAATGGCATGTATCATCCTCAAGGAGGGTGAGACCATGACTGAGGACGAAGTCAAAAATTATGTCAGGGATCATATGGCAAAGCACAAGGTTCCGCGGTACGTTGATTTTGTTTCGGAATTTCCTATGAATGCGGCTAATAAAGTTCTGAAATACAAGATGCGTGAGGCGGCGGTCGAAAAGTACGGTCTTCAGAGCGCAAGTAAGGTTGTAACTGCATAGAATCAGGGGGGAGAAAAGGAAGCTCAGGCTCTTTTTCTCCTTTTTTTGTAATAGTCTTGTCACTGATACGGTATACAATCACTTTGAGGAGGAGTGTTGACGATATGATAGACCTGAATATGTATTTTGGTACCGGAGCGCTTAATATTGCCCTTGAGTCATGGGCTATATTGGTTGCAGTCATTTTTGCCATTGCGGTAAAACTGAGCTGGAGACTTGAAGACGGTCATCAGAAGTATCTTTACAGGATTTCCGTCTTTTCTGTTCTGACCACTTTTTCAAATCTGGTCGGTCTTCTTTTGAAGGGGACTCCGGGAATGCCCGCAAGAGTGATTCTTTACATCAGCAACTTCTGCGAGTTCGGATTCGGTTATGTCCTTTCGGGTCTGCTTCCTCTTTTCATGATTTACTGCGTGGAAGAGGATACACAGACACTCGCGGGAAAGAGAGTCAGCCCCAAGAAGACACCTATCTATGTTGGACTTGGAATCGCGCTCTCACTTCTTTGTGTTTCACAGTTTACGGGGATTTACTACATCATAGATGAGAATAACATCTACCAGAGAGGTCCGTTGTTCTGGCTTTCACAGGTAGTGGCACTCGTTTACATGGCGATGACGCTTGTTTATCTGATGAAGTATGGAAAGTATCTTCAGAAGAAGGTCAGATTGGCATTCATCATCTATCTTGTACTTCCGAGTATCGTGCTGGTGGTGCAGATTTTCTTCTATGGCATCTATCTTCTTCTCATGGCGATTATGATTTCAATCATGATGATGTTCATCCTGATGATGATGGCGCAGCAGCAGAAATTCATCGAGCAGAACAGAGAACTGACGGGGGCAAAGGTGGCACTGATGATTTCACAGATAAGACCTCACTTTGTCTACAATGCACTCACTACGATAGCTTCACTTTGTACCGAAGATCCCGAAGAGGCACAGAGGACAACCGTCATGTTTGCCGATTATCTCAGGAAGAACATGGATGACATGCAGCGATATGAGGAGATGGCGTTTGAGAAGGAGCTGACTCATTTAAAGACATACCTTTATATAGAAAAAGCGCGTTTTGAAGACTTGCTGAACATAGAGTATGATATTGAGACCACCGATTTCAAGATTCCGACTCTGACACTTCAGCCTCTTGTTGAAAATGCCGTAAAGCACGGCGTCGGGAAGAAGTCAGCGGGCGGAACGGTAAGGATTTCGACAAGACGACTGAACAACTGTACGCAGATAACGGTTGAGGATGACGGCGTAGGATTTGATCCCGACACAAAGCTTTCCGACACCGAAAGATCTCACATAGGTCTGGAGAATGTGGCAGAAAGGCTTGAGCTTATCAGCAACGCGAGGATGACCATCATGAGTACGATCGGAAAGGGAACCACGGTAACGATACTGATTCCGGATAAAAGTGATTTCGAAAGACGAAACAGCGGTGAATCGGATGACAATCGGGAAGGGAGACATTTATGGTAGTTTTTGCGGCAGACGATGAAGCACCTGCAAGAAGACTCCTGGTTTCTGCGATAAAGTCGGCGATTCCCGATGCGCAGGTTCGCGATTTTTCACTCGGCGGGGAGCTCCTTGAGCATGCAAAGGAGGAAAAGTGCAGCATAGCATTCCTCGATATCGAGATGAGGGATATGACAGGCATTGAACTTGCCAGGCAGCTTAAGGAGATTTGGCCGAAGGTAAATATCGTGTTTGTGACAGGCTTTGGCGAGTACAAGGGCGAAGCAATGGACATGCATGCAAGCGGCTATGTTACAAAGCCTGTTTCGGCTGAAAAGATAAAAAACGAGCTGAAGTATCTGAGAAATCCGATTGGTTCGGATGAAGATGAAGAGGTTCCGGTGAAGAAGCTTATCAAGGTCAATTGCTTCGGCAACTTTGAAGTATATACACTCACGGGAAAGGCTCTTCATTTTGACAGGAGCAAGGCAAAGGAACTCATGGCCTATCTTGTTTTTAAGAACGGAGCTTCCTGCTCGATAAGGGAGATTCATGCGGCACTTTTTGAAGACGCTCCCTTTGACAAGCGTTCGGCAAATTATATAAGACAGATAATCGCATCGCTAGGAAAGACGCTGACGGCTGTGGGAGCAGCAGATGTAATCCTCAGAGGAAGCGACAGCTACGCAGTTGTCAGGGACATGATTGACTGTGATTACTACAGGTTTTTAAATGATGACAGAAATGCCAGAGAAAATTATAATGGAGAATTTATGAGCCAGTATTCCTGGTGTGAATACGTTATCGGCTACCTGGATAATAAAGTATTTGGAAACTGAATATCAGAGGGCGAGACGAAAGGTCGAAAAGAGAACCGGACGTATGCTTGGAAACATGGGGTGTCTGTTTTATTCCCCCGATTTTTCATCATGCGTCCGGTTCGTTTTGCAATTAACAATTCTTACTATCAGTTTTCGTAGCCCTTCAGCATACGTGCGCGGCTCGGGTGACGAAGCTTTCTTAAGGCTTTGGCTTCAATCTGGCGGATACGTTCACGTGTTACGCCAAACTGTGTGCCGACCTCTTCGAGCGTGCGGCTTCTTCCGTCTTCGAGGCCGAAGCGAAGAATCAGTACCTCGCGCTCTCTTGGTGAGAGTGTATCGAGAAGTGAATCGATTTGCTGTCTGAGCATAGTGTGGGCAGCTGCTTCCTCAGGCCCAAGAATGTGCTCGTCCTTTATGAAGTCGCCAAGGTGGCTGTCATCCTCTTCCCCGATGGGTGTATCAAGGGAAATGGGGTCGGCGGAAACCTTGAGGATGTCACGGATTTTTTCGACGGGAAGTCCCATTGCATCCGCAATCTCCTGCTCGGAAGGCTCACGGCCGAGTTCCTGAAGGAGAGATCTTGATACCCTATAGGTTTTGTTGATAACCTCCGACATGTGAACGGGGATTCTGATTGTTCTCGACTGGTCGGCGATTGATCTTGTAATAGCCTGACGAATCCACCATGTGGCGTAGGTTGAGAATTTGAAACCCTTTGTGTAGTCAAACTTGTCAACGGCCTTAATAAGACCGAGATTTCCTTCCTGAATGAGATCAAGGAAGGAAAGCCCGCGTCCCACATATCTTTTTGCGATGCTGACAACCAGTCGTAAGTTGGCCTCAGTGAGCTGCTTCTTGGCGTCTGTGTCGTTGAGTGCGATTTTCTGCGCAATTTCCTGCTCCTGCTCAATCGAGAGAAGAGGATAGTTGCCGATTTCTTTAAGATACTGCTTGACAGGGTCATCGGAGAGCGTGACCTCAAGGAGACTCATGTCATCATCGGTGATTTCTGCTTCTTCTTCGGCTTCGAGGAGCATGTCCTCATCCGGACCTTCATCTGTAGATGTGTCAAGGATAATAATTCCTCTGCCTTCTAAGTACTCGTAAATATGGTCGATCTCAGCAGAATCAATGCTGTTCTTTTTGATAAAATCGTTAAGTCTGTCAACTTCGATAACGCCGCTGTTTGCATTGGCATATCTGATGAGATCTTTGATTTTTGCTTCAAAAGCTTCCTGTTGTTCTGTCATAACTGACTCCGTTTAATAGTTCTTGTTACGGTAGTACCTCACGACATAATTCCCGTTTTTGCGGACTACCCGCGATTTCTTCATATTAATTTGTGGAATTGCGTTGGGGTAAAAAGCGCACGATACCAAGTATAGCATAGGTATTTTGAAAAAGGAAGAGGAATTTTGGGAAAAAGATGCTTTAAAAACAAGTTGACAAAACATTTTTCGGTGGTTATAATGAGGAGTACGCGCGCATAACGCGATTATTTTGTTGCGTTCAAAAGCGCATTGCAGCCGCATTAAATCTTATTATTTTACAGGAGGTAAAGGATTAATGCCTACATTTAATCAGCTGGTCAGAAAAGGCAGACAGACTCTTGAGAAGAAGTCAACGTCTCCTGCTCTTCAGAGAAGCTTCAATTCACTGAAGAAAAAGGCCATTGATACGTCATCTCCCCAGAAGAGAGGCGTGTGTACAGTTGTTAAGACAATCACACCTAAGAAGCCTAACTCAGCTTTAAGAAAGGTTGC
Organism: Lachnospiraceae bacterium; assembly: GCA_045617405.1. Taxonomy (GTDB): domain Bacteria; phylum Bacillota; class Clostridia; order Lachnospirales; family Lachnospiraceae; genus JAZLIL01. The sequence goes on from JAZLIL010000132.1 coordinate 11,245, forward strand.
CAGAGTTCGTCTTTCCAACGGCATCGAAGTTACAGGCTATATCCCCGGTGAAGGGCACAACCTTCAGGAGCACAGTGTTGTTCTTATCCGAGGCGGCAGAGTAAAGAACCTTCCCGGTACAAGATACCACATTATCAGAGGAACACTTGATACCGCCGGCGTAGCTAACAGACGTCAGGCCCGTTCCAAGTACGGCGCTAAGAGACCTAAGAAGAAGTAATCTGATAATTATCTTTTCATTACCTATAAGTAAATGTTTGGCAGAGTTCTTTTCACGTACCGCGGCTGCAGCGATAAAGAAGAATGACCCGAGCATGAACACATATGTAATGTGAGTACCTAAGAATTAATAGCAGCGAAAGGCTGTAATTATTAAGGAGGGAAGTAACGTGCCGCGTAAAGGACATACACCTAAAAGAGACGTATTGGCAGACCCTATTTACAACAGCAAGGTTGTAACCAAGCTTATCAACAACATTATGCTTGACGGCAAGAAGGGTACTGCCCAGAAAATTGTTTACGGCGCCTTTGATAAGGTTGCTGAGAAGACCGGTAAGGAAGCTATCGAGGTATTCAACGAGGCTATGAACAACATCATGCCCGTTCTCGAGGTTAAGGCCCGCCGTATCGGTGGTGCTACATACCAGGTTCC
>JAZLIL010000133.1:0-4244 GCA_045617405.1 Lachnospiraceae bacterium
AAAATAAACGCGCTTCCATAACAGTGTGATTTTGGGTCACATATTATAGAAGCGTTTTGATTTGATGCCGAAAGCGGGACTCGAACCCGCACGCTTTTGAAGGCAGGGGATTTTAAGTCGCATCCTTTGGCTGTATTTTTACGCTTCATCTTGCTTGTTTTTATTATACCTACAAATAGGGCTACAATTCAAGCTTTTTCAGAAACATTTATTCTGTTCTCTGAACTTTAACATAAAAAGCACACGGGACTAAGCAAACTGATATCATCTCTGTCTGCATCAACAGTATCATTCATTTTCAAAATAATACCGTGCAAGGCACCGCACAGAAACTTAGTTACCTCCTCCCCTATTTATATCTGAAAACGAAGTTCATATGACAGTGAAACAGATTCACAACTTACAGTAACACAAAAACTTTTCAAGCGTAAATAGATCCTTTTGAGGGAAGAGCTTCGGCTCTTCTCTTTTTTATTCTTCACGATGCCAATCCGGCAGAGGTGTAATGCACCCCATGGCGCAGGGCCTGCGCTCAGATCAAAGGCAGCCGTCAGCCGATTCATGGCGGCATCGAAAGGAGACACTATGTCTATCAACGATCTCACCATCCGTATCCACGACCTCAAGGAGCTCCGCATCATGAAGGAGCAGCTCGAAGCCGAGATCACCGCGATTGAAGATGCCATCAAGGAGCACATGACCTTCTTCAATGTGGACACCGTCACCACTGCTGAGTACAAGATCACTTGGAAGGAAGTGGAATCTACTCGCCTCGATACCACCGCACTCAAGAAGGAACTGCCTGACATCGCCTCTCGCTACTCTGTCACCACCACGACTCGTCGCTTCACGGTAAAGTAAAAGCCGCAGGTTCAGCACAACCTACAGCTTATCACGCGACCCTACGAGGAGGAGCAGTATGATTATATGCTGTTCCTCCTCATCTGTCAATCGGTTTTCGCTTACAAAGAAAGGAGAAACACTATGCCTGATGTATATCAGATCGTCACTGACCGTATTCTCGACCAACTCTCTTGGGGCAACATCCCTTGGCACTGCCCTTGGAAAGAATCCACTATGGGAGCTATTTCTTACGCGACCGGAAAGCCCTATTCTCTTCTCAATCAGATTCTTCTTGGCGGTATGCCGGGTGAATACCTTACCTTCAATCAGGCAATCGCCGTCGGCGGCAATGTACGCAAGGGTGAAAAGAGCAAGGTGATCGTGTTCTGGAAGATGCTGGAAGAAGTAGATCAGGATACCGGCGAAGTCAAAACGATTCCTTATCTCAAGTACATCAACGTCTTCAACCTCGATCAGTGTGAACACATCGCGCCTCGTTGGGCTGTCACCGTCATGCGGGATGAAGGCACCGAACTCACTCCGGATGAGGACGCCGATTCCGTAATCAACAATTATGTGGACCGCAGCCATGTGAAACTGGAGATCGTCGAATCCAATCAGGCATACTACGCACCCTTCGATGATACCGTTGTGATCCCGAAGCTCTCTCAGTACACGGAACTCGCTGAGTACTACAGCACGGCTTTCCATGAACTCGCTCACAGCACGGGTCACAAAAGCCGCCTCAATCGAATCACGCAGAATGCAGCGTTTAGTTCCGAAATCTACAGCAAAGAAGAACTTTGTGCGGAAATCGCCTCGTCTTTCCTTCTTTCCATCTGCGGTCTTGAAACCCCTTCCAGCATTAGGAACAACACGGCGTACATCAACAACTGGTACAAGGCCTTGAAGGAAGACAAGCGTCTGATCGTCACGGCTGCTTCGATGGCTGAGAAAGCGGTTCATTACATCATGGGTGAAACGGAGGCAGAAAACGATGGCTGAGAAATTCGATGATGCCGAGGTACTGCGCATGGGAATCAGAACAGACATGAACCTGATCTACACTTTGCTCCAGACCATTTCCACGTGCATTAAGCTGAGCGGTGAGATCACGGACGAAGTTACCGTACACTCCGCCTATGCTGTTCATGCAGCCGCAGTCAAGCTCACGGAGCGCGTCGATTCCTATGTGGACCTTCGCAGCAAGATGCCTCAGAAGCCCTACGACGGAGCTGCAGACGGCTTATGATTCAATCCGGAGCATGAGATATCCATTTGCATAATATTACGTAGGATGCAAATAATCTGCAACAACATCATACAATCAGTTTCGATCCAATAATCACTTGTAACAGGAAGGGTTATCTTGATTTCGTTTACGGAATCGGGCTCTTCCTGTGCTCTTTATGCCCCTGAAAGCCCTGTTATACTCTGCGTTTGAACCGTAAAGGATAACGGGTGTTTGAATTTACAAGGAGAAAAGATCATGGAAAACCATCTCTACATCGTCACTTGGGGCGGCCAGTGCAAAGTCATGGCAGCTCCGGATATGGATTCTCTTTGGAAGAGGATCAGGCGCAACTATTATAAGGGCTGTGTCGTGACCATCGAAGACGCGGACGGCAAGAAGACCTACATTAAATAGGAGGACGCATAATGAATATCGGCATCGACAAGAAAGGATTTTTCTGGGATGAGGCAGACAAGATGATCGCACGCCTCAAAGAACTCAGAAATGATCAGTCTGCATTCGAAGAGGAAGAGAAACAGCGCATGATGAAATTCTACTGCGAGGATGCCTTCTATGCTAAGATCCTCGATTTCAAGGCAACCGTAGCTCGGAACTCGAATCCACTCATGGATGATGAAAGCGGCTTCAATCCCACCATCGACGTGTGGTGTGAGATGTTCGTAGAGGGCTTTGTGGCCTGCTTCCGCGTGTGTTTCTTTCTGCAGGACTTCTGGTCGCTCAGCGATGAAAACCGCGAGGAAGTCAAGCAGAGGGCTTATATCCGTAAATATACGGCAGAATAGGAGGAGACAAATATGGCAAAGATTTATGGTTATGCAAGGTGCTCCCTGTCCGAAGAAAAAGGTCAGGATCTCAACCGTCAGGTACGTGAACTCAGAGCGGCTGGTGCCGAAGAAGTACTCACCGAACGTGAACACGGTGACGCCAAGGTAAAAGCAGTGCTGGATCTGCTGCTCTCTTCGGCAGAGGAAGGCACTACCCTGATCTGTACTGAAGTCAGCCGTCTGTCCAGATCTACTCAGCAGCTTTGCGGCATCATCGACACCATCAAGAAAAAGCACATGCGGCTGATCATCATCGGTTCTATCACCATCGACTGCCGTAACGGAGACATCGATCCCATGAGTCAGGCGTTCGTTCAAATGAGCGCGGTGTTTGCGGAACTGGAGCTATCCATCATCAGAGCCCGTGTAAAGAGCGGCATGGCTAATGCAATCGCCAAGGGTGTCAAGGTAGGCCGGCGACCCACGACGAAGGATGATATTCCTCCGGCCTTCTATAAGCACTATCCGTCCTACATCGCCGGCGATCTGAACATCAGTGAATTTGCAAGGGTTTGTAATCTGAGCAGACCGACGATCTATAAGTACCTACGGCTGGTAAAGTGACAATAACAAAAGAGGATCTCGCTAATACGACGGATCCTCTTTTTTATTAGGTTATTGCATTAGTACTTCTGATATATCCGTGGTGCTTTTTATTGTCCATCTCACAAACCATGTACGCGGTGGTGTTGTATCCCTGCCTCTATATTATATAGAAAAGGGGGGTATAAAACTCTTCTACTCACACAACAGCGTATATCAATTGAGAGTTGGCAATCAATCCCGATTGATTTTCTTGCAGCGGCGGGGCTGATTTTTCCGGGGCACGGGATTTTCCGCTTCGCTGCTCTCTTCGAAGGTCAGATTGACATACTTTCTTACAGGTATGCTTCGAATTGCTTCAAGTAAGTGAGAACATCCCTCACTCTATCAACAACCGCAAACGGGTTATTCCAGTCCCAGTTCTGCGTATAATGACCGCCATCGACAATGTGCATATGAATAGCGGTAACAGTCATATGGTTGCCCAAGATATCGATCCTGTACTGCCATTTTTCTGTTGCTACCCAATCATCGCGATAATCACGCCCATATTCAGGAGGAGTTTCAATCACTGGCGTTACATAACCGTTGTACATTTCTGGATTTTCAAGCACTCGGCATAATAGATTCTTCTCATCCGTACTGAGTCTCACACCTGTAGTATCGAAGTAGCGCCTAATGAGTTCGAGTTGATTATCCATGCGTCTCCTTTCCATTGTAGCATCATTATTATGTATTTCATTGCTTTCTTCCGCGATCAGATCTCCATCCATTATTCC
>JAZLIL010000134.1:0-6344 GCA_045617405.1 Lachnospiraceae bacterium
CATGATTGACAATCTCCTTCTTCATCCATGTCAATGTTATCCGCAATCCGCTTTGCAGCCTGCTCATATAAAAGCGGCACTTCGTGCCTTACTTTTATATGATCTGCCCGGAAATCAGTCTTCCTTTGCAAAACCGCAGGCAGCCTTTACTGCCCTGTTCCATCCGGCAATCCTCTTTGAACGTTCTTCCTCTTTAATTAAAGGTTCGAAGCTTTTGTCAAGAACCCAGTTTCTTCTGATGTCATCAAGGTTTTTATAGTACCCCACAGCAAGCCCCGCAAGATAAGCAACGCCCATAGCCGTTGTCTCAACACACTGAGGCCGAAATACCGGTGAATTTGAAATGTCCGCCTGCGTCTGAGCAAGGAAATTGTTTGCACTTGCTCCACCGTCAATACGAAGTGATGAAAGATCCCGACCGAGATCGGCGCACATTGCAATAAGCACATCATTTGTTTCGTAAGCAATGGACTCAAGCGTCGCCCTGATAATGTGATACTTATTAACACCACGTGTCAGACCGACAATTGTTCCTCTTGCGTACTGATCCCAGTGAGGGGCACCAAGTCCGGTAAACGCCGGTACTACGTAGCATCCGCTGCAATCCCAGACTTTGTTTGCCATGTATTCGGAATCGGCCGCACTGTCAACAAGCCTCATCTCATCACGGAGCCACTGAATGGCAGCACCTGCGACAAAAACCGATCCCTCAAGAGCGTATGTGACCTTTCCGTCAAGTCCCCATGCAATTGTGGTGACAAGTCCGTTCTTTGAGAACACGGGTGAATTTCCGGTGTTCATAAGCAGGAAACCGCCTGTCCCGTAAGTATTCTTTGCCTCACCTTCATTAAAGCAGGTCTGACCGAAAAGTGCCGCCTGCTGATCACCTGCGGCGCCCGCGATTGCAATCTTACCGCCGAAAAACTCTTCTGCTGTGTATCCGTAAATTTCACTGTTTGACGCAGGTTCGGGGAGCATACACGAAGGAATATCAAGTTCTTCAAGTATCTCCTCATCCCATTTCAGAGTATTAATATTAAATAGCATGGTTCTTGACGCATTCGAATAGTCAGTTACATGAACCGCTCCCTTTGTAAGCTTCCAGATAAGCCAGGTCTCGACTGTTCCGAATAACAGCTCGCCTTTTTCAGCTCTCTCCCTGACGCCCTCGACATTGTCAAGGATCCACTTGAGCTTTGTTCCGGAAAAATAGGCATCAATAACAAGACCGGTTTTCTCCCTGAATTTATCCGTCAGTCCCTTCTCTTTTAGTTCATCACAAAATCCCGATGTTCTTCTGCACTGCCAGACAATTGCGTTGTAAACAGGTTCTCCCGTTGTCTTGTCCCAGACAATTGTCGTTTCGCGCTGATTTGTAATACCGATTGCGCAAACATCGCGGTATGAAGCACCCGCCTTCTGCATTGCCTCCACACAGACGCCAAGCTGCGTAGACCAGATTTCGTTCGCATTGTGCTCAACCCATCCCGGCTGTGGAAAAATCTGCGTAAACTCCTTTTGGGCAACTGAACACATCTCCCCCTTCTCATTAAAAAGAATGCATCTGTTGCTCGTAGTTCCGGCGTCGATCGCCATTATATACTTTGCCATAGCCCCTCCTTACAGTATCAGCAGTTCAATAACAAACACAAGTCCGCAGCATGTTGCCGCAACTGTTATCATATTTGCGCCGATAAAGGCTGCCGCAAGTCCGGCGACAAGAGCCACCGCACCTGCAATCGGTGAACGTGTTGCATGCATTATGGCAGGAAACGTCATAACGCTTAATGTTACGTAAGGCACATAGTAAAGAAAAGATTTCAGAAACGTATTCCGAATCTGCTTTCTGATGAGTGTAAGAGGCAGTACTCTGATAAAGAACGTTACTGCACACATAATCGTAATGTATACATAAGTATTAAGCATTTTCGGCACCTCCCTCCTCCTTCTTCGGGAAGAAGGCCGCTGCAAGTGCCGAAATTGCTACAGTCAGTATTATCGTCCTTGATCCTTCCGGCAGATTGCAGATTCCGGGAATTACTCCGGCAAGATAGCTTGCAGCAAAACAAATTGCGATAAGAACAAGAATTACTCTGTCCTTCTTTGCCGGAGGAATAATAATTGCGATAAACATTCCGTAGAGAGCAACCGACAGAGCACTGACAACGCTCTCGGGAAGGATGTTTCCCATCATTATTCCAAATGCTGTCCCGAGTGCCCAGCACGGTGCAGCAAAGCAGATTGCCCCGTAAGTGTAGGCCGGGGTAATCTCGCCTTCTCTCGCTATCGTGATTCCGAAGAATTCATCCGTAAGGAAGAATCCCATTATCAACCTGTGAATAAATGACGTCTTCTCTCCAAATCTCTGGCTGAGTGCACAAGACATCAGAAGGTATCTTGCATTTGCCACGCACGTCATAAGTACCATTTCCAAAGCGGTACCACCTGCGGCAATTACAGTAAAGCCAGCATACTCACCTGCCGAGGCATTGACGAGAACACTTGTCAGGAAACCCTGAAATGCCGTCATCCCTGCTGCTCCGGCAGCAATTCCAAGCGAAAAGGAAACCGCAAAATACCCCAGTCCGATAGGTATTCCATCCTTAAAGCCTGCTAAAAAAACCGATTTACTCCTATTCATTTCAACTATGCCTTACAGACCGTCAGTTCAGCTTACAGGGCTGAGGCTGCAAGATACTCCTTCTGTTCCTTTGTCAGAGCATCAATATTAACGCCCATGTACTCAAGCTTTCTCTTTGCAACGAGGTTATCAACCTCCTTTGGAACACGTATCAGCTTCTGATTAATTTCAGACTGATGTTCAACAAGATACTTCGCCGAAAGCGCCTGAATTGCAAAGCTCATATCCATGATTTCTGCCGGATGACCGTCTCCGCAGGCAAGATTTACAAGCCTTCCTTCTCCGAGAACATATACCCATCTTCCCGTTGAAAGCTTATATCCCATAATATCAGCTCTCTGCTCTTCTATCTGAACTGCGTTTTCACGAAGCCACTTAACATCAACTTCTACATCAAAATGTCCGGCATTGCAGCAGATGGCGCCGTCCTTCATAAGCATGAAATCCTCTTGCGTAACAACACCCGAGCAGCCTGTCACTGTCACAAAGAAATCCCCGAGAGGCGCTGCTTCTTTCATTGTCATGACGGTAAATCCGTCCATGACGGCCTCTATTGCCTTGACGGGATCAACCTCTGTAACTATGACCTTTGCACCAAGACCTTTAGCCCTCATTGCACATCCCTTGCCGCACCATCCGTATCCGGCTATAACGGCAGTCTTTCCGGCAACAATCAAATTTGTTGTCCTGTTGATTCCATTCCACACAGACTGTCCCGTGCCGTAACGGTTATCAAAGAAATGCTTGCAGTCGGCATCGTTTACAAGTACCATCGGGAAACGAAGCTCGTCTCTTTCCGCCATATTGCGAAGTCTTATTATACCGGTTGTCGTCTCCTCGCAGCCGCCGATTACGTACTTAATACGTTCCGGCATCTTTGTATGAAGCATGCTGACAAGATCGCCGCCGTCATCAATAATAATATTGCAGTTGTTCTCGAGAACGTGCTGAATGTGAAGATTGTACTCCTCCTCATTGGAATTATACCAGGCATGAACCTCAAGTCCTCTGTTAACAAGAGCTGCCGCAATATCATCCTGCGTCGAGAGAGGATTTGAGCCTGTAACAAACATCTGCGCTCCGCCCGCCTTCAGAACCAGACACAGATAAGCAGTTTTTGCTTCAAGATGAACAGAAAGAGCAACCTTCTTCCCTTCAAAGGGCTTTGTCCTTGAAAACTCCTCTTCAAGATTACGCAGTAAAGGCATGTTGCGCCTTACCCATTCAATCTTTTTGTCTCCCGAAGGATACAGATTAATGTCTCTGATTTCACTTGCCATATCGTTACCTCCGTTCTTTGGCATTCAATTATCGGTTATAGTATGCCCGTATATTTTAGAACAGTTTCCCGGTTACTATATACCCGCTTCTCTTTGAACCGTTTCTCATTTATGATATACACCGTATCTCTTTGCAATCCTGTCGATGTCAAAATAAACCTTTTCCTCATCGATTGTCTTGAATTCTCTGTTCTCCATGAGAATCTTACCGTCTACGATAACGGTTTCAACTTCGGACCCGTTTGCAGCATAGACTAGCGAACTGATCGGATTAATGCAGGGTCTCATTGTCGGATTGTCCATGTTTATTATCGCAAGGTCTGCCTTCCTTCCCGCCGCAATCATGCCGATGTCGGGAAGTGAAAGTGCCTTCGCGCCGTTTACCGTTGCAAACTGAAGTGCCTTCTGCGCGGGAAGAGCCGTAGAATCACGTCTGAGTCCCTGATTTACAAGGCAGAGTGCCTTCATCTCCGTAAACATATTAAGCGAATTGTTGCTTGCCGTACTGTCGGTTCCGAGACATACATTGATACCGGCCGCATCGAGTTCGGGAACAGGCGCGAAACCGTTTCCGAGCTTCATGTTGCTCTGAGGATTTGTTGCAACGGAAACATCATGCTTCTTAAGAATCTGAACATCATTCCCTGACAGCTGGACACAGTGTGCCGCTACGACATGCCTGTCTAAAAGGCCAAGCGACTCAACATACTCAATCGGTGTCAGTCCGCACTCTTTCTTCATATTTTCAATTTCGGTAACACTTTCCGAAATGTGGACATTAATGCCGACTCCGTACTCATCGGCAAGCTCGCCGCAATAGCGCAGGAAATTGCCCTTGCAGGTATAGGGTGCATGAGGAGCAAACATATGAGTGATTCTCGAACATCCCGCAAATTCCTTCATATCCGAGAGTGTATCATTGACACGTCTCATGCTCTCGCTGTCTTTTTCACTTCCGACAAGACCTCTTGAGAGAACGCCCCTGATGCCCGACTCAAGCATTGCCTGCCCGTTCTCATGAGAACCGATATCCATATCAAGATAACACGTTGTACCGGTTCTGAGCATCTCCATTATTCCGAGCATTGTTCCGACATATGCATCGCCCGGCTTCATGCCGTCTTCCATCGGGAATATTGTATCAAAGAGCCATTTATCAAAAGTAACGTCATCTGCTGCACACTTGAACATGGTCATATACGCATGCGTGTGGGAATTGATAAGACCGGGGATTACAAGCTTGTTTGTTCCGTTAATAATTCTGTCAGGCTTAAAGCTTGCAAGATCGAATCCGACCATCGCCTCGGGACTTACACACTCCATTTCAAGCTTTGCATGGGATTCAATATCCGAAATGTCGGCAACTCCGCCGTCACAGTTATCACGCTGTTTTTCACAGCCATCGCAAGCCGGATAGATAGCTGCTATCCTGTCGTCACGAATCATGATGTCGGTACGTTTTACCGAGAAAATCCCTTTGTCATAGAGAAGCGCCCTGCAGTTCCTGATAAGAATATCCATTTTCTACCTCCTATTTATTAACAAAATGTTTACAATTTTTAAATACTTTGTTCATTTTTTAGTTGTATACTTATTTTATCAAACAAGCAAATAACATTTTTTCATAAAACAAAACCCGGCAGTACCCTCCCCTTCTACCGGGTTTCTCCTCTGTCTATTTTTAATAGAATACGGTCTACCGCCTTGTAATTAAAAACTTCCACTTCATCAATTGCCTTTTTTATATCATCCCTCAGAAACTCATCGGTTTCAGCACCGGCGAGCTTTTTAAGGTTAGTGAGAATTCTGTCGATTTCATACTTTCTTCTGGCGTCCTCAAGTTCTGTTACAATAAGCCTCCTCTCACTGTTTGAAACAGGAATGACAGGACTTGTAATACTCTTTGCATCGTTCATGAAATCGTATGTTTCAAGGACGCTCTCAAGCTTTGACGCATTATCTGCAAGACTTCTGCTGAAGCTCCGAAGCTGTCCGTCGCCAAAGCGAAGATTATTGTCTGCAATCCTGTTTTCAAGGACTGCTGCATAATCGCTCATCTCATTAAAACCGATATTTGACAGAATTCCCTTAAGGCTGTGAACGCAGACACGTAATTCCTTGTTCTGCGCTTCATCAAGATCCTTCTCGGAAATCTCTTTTGTATATTCACGTAAAGTCCTTTCGTAGAAGTAGACATTTCTGACAGATGCCTTAAGTACCTTGTAGTAGTTTTTCACACTGTCAAGGCTGTGGCGAAGCCCTTCGGACACATTGAGGTTCCCGATTTCAGAAAGTGCATCGATAAATCTGTCAACTGTAGGATTCTTTTCATCCTCTTTGTCAGAGTTCACCTCTCCCTCTCCGAAAATCTCGCGAAGAAGCTCCCTTATTTCAGACATCTCGACCGGCTTTGTAATAATACA
>JAZLIL010000135.1:0-13910 GCA_045617405.1 Lachnospiraceae bacterium
GCAGTCCGCTCGCCTAAAGCGAGCAGGTGTCGTAAGACACCTTTAGGAAGCACGCGACTTTAGTCGTGTGAGGCTTCACTGGAGAAAAAGTATGAGTAAAACCATTTTGATAACAGGTGGGGCAAGAAGCGGAAAGAGTTCTTTTGCCGAGAGTCTTATTAAGGAGAGAGGGGAGAACATTCTCTACGTCGCCACTGCAAAGCCGATAGATGAAGAGATGAAGGACAGGATTAAGAAGCACCGCGAGCAGCGTCCCGACTACTGGGACACCCTTGAACAGTACTGCGGACTTGGTGAAGTCCTGCCTGAAAAGTCAAAGCATTACGACGGGATTCTGCTTGATTGCGTAACGATTATGTCCACAAACATCCTCTTTGACCTGCCGTTTATGCAGGAGGAAAAAATCCCTGTCGAGCGTTGTCATGAAGCGGAAGATTTTCTTATGAAGGAAATTGACGGAATTACGGATTCGTTCTCGAAGCTTGAGTGCGATCTCATTCTCGTCACTAATGAAATCGGTTCGGGACTCGTTCCCGAGTATCCGCTCTCGCGCTTTTTCCGCGATGCGCTCGGACGCGCAAATCAAAAGCTCGGAAAAGCCTGCGATGAGGTCTACCTTGTTGCGTGCGGAATCCCGATGAAGATGAAGTAAACCGGGCAGACAGGCAGCGAGTGGGTAGCTGGCTGCAAATCGTTCACAGGTGCAGTAAGAGAGGTGCATTGCTAAAAGTGCGGCCGGCACTGCAGCTTTGCCTGTAAGAGTCTTGAATAACTTGGCCACCGCGTTCTCGTGACGGCACTGCAGCTTTGCCTGTAAGAGTCTTGAATAACTTGGCTACCGCATTCTTGTGACTTTAGTCATGTGAGGGACACTATGGTCTGATTCTTTTAGTACAGCGTCAGTGTGAAATAAACTACGGAATCCGTTCCGTAGTAGAATTCCATGCCTGTTCTGCGGGCAAGCTCCACGATTACAACTCCGTGGCTTTCAACAGAATTGATCCGCTCTTCCGGGTGACGGCAGGGTGCATCGGGACATGAACAGCTGTCGCAGATTGAACAGCCCGTGGAGAGCACGAGAAAACCGTCCGTGTCCCCGTTTCTGTGCCCGGTGAGCTCTGAAAGCTTTGCTGTATATTCTCTTGTGAGCTTTTCGTGGGCACGTTTGGCTTCGAGGCAGGCATCCATGTCGGTGATGTCTGTTACCTGCGCTGCTGTTGAAAAGAGCATATAGTTCTTGTAGCTTCTGACGACCTCCATCAGGTCGTTAATTACGCCGATGTGGGGCGGGCAGGACCAGTTTTTGCCGTAGCGTGTACATTCCGTCTCGCAGATGCGGCGTACCCTGTCGGAAACCGGCACTTCGCGTGCTGTTCCCGTTGCGTATTCACATATCGGATATGAGAGGACCAGCTCCTCAAGCATTTTAGTCGTAATCATTATTCCCTCACAAGCAGAGATTTCTACTGTCATATTATATCTTATTTTGCAGCTGTGTAAAGCGTCCCCCGCCTTTTAACCCGCTGTGCGTGAACCGGCACCCTTTCCCGCTCCGGCTTTTCGATTCGCTGTGCGTGAACCGGCACCCTTTCCTGCTCCGGCTTTTCAATCCGCTGTGCGTGAACCGGCACCCTTTCCCGCTCCTGCCTTTTCCCGTAGAAAAAACTCTTTACATCATTTTTTGAAACGTGATATAATCGTATCGAAATTTGGCACAAGTGATTGAACCATCAGCAATTCGAAAGATGCATGTTGCGGCAGAAAGGATAGGCAATGGAATCCGTAGTTGACAGAAGTGTGCACCCTCTTTACGCAGTATCGGCGTTTGTCTGTGCCATCATCGTATCGCTTATCTACATCAGAACACGTATTAACAAGAAGAGGGAAAAGATTTCTTTTGGCGCAATCTTTGTCTGGGTCATCTTCTTCTGCATTCAGGACGGCGTCTGGGGACTTTTTGCAGCACACGTTATCAGGAACGACCTTCTGCTTTTCGTAACCTCGACCGTTTTTCACTGTGCGTCGGTAATCTCAACTCTGTTTTGGGTTTCGTATTTCCTTTCTCTTGTTTCGCACATCAAGCACCCGGGATTCTTTAAGATTGTAGCTGCCGTCCTTGCGGCTGTTCAGGCGGTAATGCTTGTTGTCAACATTTTTACGCGATTCATGTTTGACATTGATTCTGGCGGATTCTACGCCTCAACCGACAGCAGAAGAATCCTGTTCTACCTTCAGTTCGCCGTTTATATGATAATCGGCATTCTTGCGCTTGTCAGCATGCTCCGCGAACAGAACGAGCGCAAGAGCGGATTCAGCATTATCTTTTGCGTCAACATGTCGCAGATTCTCTTCGGCGTCTTCCAGATGCTCTATCCGGACGCCCCTGCGAACTCCATGGGTTTTGCCATCAGCTGCATCGTCATTTACACATTCATTGCCACGGAATATGAACGGCAGGTAGAGGAGCTCCTTGCCCGCGACGAGATGCAGCGCATCATCGAGAACCAGAACCAGGCGCTCATTGCGAAGGAGCAGTCCCTCGTTGCAACGCTTGAGCTTGCGGAGAAGGCTAACAGGTCGAAGAGCGCGTTCCTGTTCAACATGTCCCACGACATCAGAACGCCCATGAACGCAATCATCGGCTACACCGAGATGGCGATCCGCCGCGCGTCCGAGGACAACCCTGTTCGGGATGCGCTTCTCAAGATCAGGGCTTCGAGCGGCTTTCTGCTTTCGATCATCAACGACGTACTTGATATGGCAAGGATTGAATCAGGCAAGATTAATCTTGACGAGAGGGTTGTCTGTGTGCGTGACATCAACGAAGCGCTCACGCAGATGATTCTAATAAACAGCGCTGAAAAGGACATCACCGTTCATTCGGAGACAAAGGACGTTACCGACCAGTACATCTACGCGGATCAGCAGCGCGTCAATCAGGTCATGTCAAATCTCCTGTCGAATGCCATAAAGTACACGAATAACGGCGGCGAGATATGGCATACGGTTTCGGAGGTTCCGTGCGACCTCCCTGGATATGCAAAGTACAGGACTGTTGTCAGGGACAACGGCATCGGAATGAGTAAAGAATTCCTTACGAAGATTTTTGACGAATTTGAGCGCGAGGGCGACGAGAAGACCAACAAGGTGCAGGGTACCGGTCTTGGAATGTCGATTGTAAAGAGACTTGTTGATATGATGGGCGGAACAATAGAGGTGGAATCCGAGAAGGGTTGCGGCACGACCGTCATCGTCACGTTTATTCATCGAATAGCGAGCCCCGAGGAAATTGAGGAGTACATCAGAAATACCGAAGCCGCTAAAGATGATGACTTTTGCAGCTTCGAGGGAAAGAAGGTTCTGCTCGTTGAGGACAATCAGATGAACCGTGAGATTGCGATCGATATTCTGACGGACAACGGAATGATTGTCGACACGGCCGGGGACGGTGCTGAGGCTGTCGAGAAGATGAAAAATGCCGTTTGCGGGCAGTACGACCTGATTCTGATGGATGTTCAGATGCCGAATATGAACGGCTACGAAGCAACAAAGGCAATCAGGCGTCTGGAGAATCCCGCCATTGCGGACATTCCGATTATTGCCATGACAGCGAACGCTTTCGACGAGGATCGCGCCGAGGCCATTGCAGCAGGAATGAACGAGCACATTTCAAAGCCGATCAACATAAAGAAGATGAACGCTGTTCTCAGAGACTATCTGTGAGGTGTCGGTTATCTGCCCGACATGAAACCGTAACTGAATCGGTCCGGTATCCATGGGCGGTTATCTGCCCGACGTGAAATTGTGACTGAACCGATGCGGTGTCCACGTGTGGCAGCTGCATTATCATATCATGAAAAAATTAATTTCTCTTTCTGCTTTTGAACTTAAACTGATTGCTGTTATTTGCATGATTGGGGATCATTATGCCTGGCTGAACCTTCACGGTACCGAGCCCGCGGCAATGGTCCTTCATTTTTTCGGCCGCATTGCGGCACCGGTCATGTGCTTCTTTGTTGCCGAAGGTTTTCTTCACACGAGAAGTATAAAGAAATACCTTGCAAGAATGGCAGTCTTTTCCCTCATCTCTGCTCTTGCTTATAATTTCTACAAGACCGGAAGCTTCTTTAAATACGCCGGAATGGGCATTATCTACACGCTTTTTCTCGGTCTTCTTGCGTGTACCGTACTCTACCGGACAGAACTCATGCTTTCGACAAAGTATCTGGCTGCAGCCGCACTCATCATGCTTTCCTATTTTGGTGATTGGGGCATCACCGGAGCCCTGCTTGTCGTGCTGTTTGCGTCACGGAGAGAACACGCTTCGATTGACGCATTCCGGGGAGGGATTGCCTGCGTAGGAGAAAAACTGTCAGCCGATTTTGAAGCACCCCGGGGCAGGTCTGCTAGTGACAGGGAAACTCCGCCTTTTGCGAATTACGTATCCGGGAGGGAGCTCATCATCTATCTGCTTTTGTGCGCGTTCACCTTCATTATCGCACTTTTCTCGCAGCTTCGGGTGGAGCCGAAGCTCTTCCCGGTTTCGTTCTACCAGCTCGGAATGCTTCTCTTCATTCCTCTCATTCGTCTCTACAACGGAAAACTCGGCGCACCTAAGTGGGCCAAGTGGCTTTTCTACGTTATCTATCCGCTGCAGTTTATTGTACTGAAATTATTGTCGTAATTCTGCATCTGCCTCCGCCGCGGGGAGCATGACGAAAACCCCACGCAGAGACAGAATCATTGTAAGAGCTTAACGAGAAACGGACGCCGGCGAAGAGTCACTTTGATCTTCTTCACAAAAGCGAGAGAAAAGCACGAAGGCAAAAAGAGAAAAAGTAACAAAATGTGTAATTTCGTTAGGTACTTGCAAAAAGAAGAACGGCGTAGTATACTTTCCTTATATTTGGAGTCGGAAAAACAGTATTAGCAACGTACGGATAGGATTGCAGAACCTTGAAAACAAAGGTTTTGAATACAATACAGGCAGTGTCGTGATTGACACTACCCGGAAAAATCAGGAGGGTATTATATGGATAATGTACAGACATCTGCACCGGCGCAGACACCTGCCCCTGCCCCCGCACCGGCATCTGCGAAGAAGGCAGTCGGAACTGATGCAGCAGCAAATGCTACTAAGGTTAAATTCACTGAGTCGATTAAATTCAGAATTATCAGGCTTTCCGTACTCTGTGTTGTCATCAGCGGCATTCTTGTCGCAGTGGCCTCAATCTTCACACTCAGGCAGCAGCTTACGGAGCTTGGCGTCGAAGAAGCGACGATTACCGGAAACATTACGACATTTGCCGCTACTACCGGCATTATCCTTGTGGCAATGCTCATTCTTGCATTGATTCTTGCAGGCATCATTGCCAAGAACATGGCCGATCCCATCATTCTTCTTACCGGACTTGTTGAGAAGGCATCAAGGCTTGACCTGAGCTTTGACGAAGGTCTTGATAAGCTTGAGAAGGTCAGAGGCGAGAGCGGTGTCATGGGCAAGTCCGTTATGGAACTCAAGATTCAGCTTCGTAAGTTTATTAAGGGCTTGAAGAAGCAGTGCGATGCACTCGGAAATGTTACCGAAGACCTTACAGGTACATCATCAAAGACAGCAGAGGGTGTCGGCATGGTGGAACGTGCCGTCAGCGAGATTGCAAGAGGCGCAAGTGAGCAGGAGAAGGACACTCAGAAGGCCAGCGATGAGGTTTACAGCATGGGCAACATCATCGAGGAGGTTGCGAACGAAATCAGAGAGCTTGAGAGCCGCGCCGACAGGATGACTGCTTCGGGAGACGAGGCAACGGCAATCCTTAAGGAGCTGCGAGCAATCAACAAGACTGTTTCCGATGCCATTATGCTTGTTTCCGAGACAACAAATGCAACAAACGATGCTGTAAACGAGATTAAGATTGCAGCTGATGTCATCACAAGCATCGCCGAGGAGACAAATCTCCTTTCACTGAACGCCTCCATTGAGGCGGCAAGAGCCGGAGAGCAGGGCAGAGGCTTTGCGGTAGTTGCTTCACAGATTCAGAAGCTTGCCGAGCAGTCCAATAATTCCGTTAACGACATTGCAAAGATACTGACCGATCTTCAGAACGATTCTACTCAGGTTCTTCAGGCAATGGTGAATGTTGAGACTGTCATCGAGGAGCAGAACACGAAGGTTGAAAAAACTGAGGAGCTCTTCGGAGTTGTGATTGACAGTATCAGAACCACAAAGGACAGCATCGGGCACATCGGCACGAAAACAAAGGAAATGGATTTTGCAAGAAAGCACGTTGTTGATGTCGTTTCCGACCTCACTGCAATCGCCGAGGAGAACGCAGCTCTTACGCTTGAGACCTCCGAGACGGCAGCGAACATGCGCGAAGTTGCCGGTGCCATGGACAGCAATTCAAAGAGTCTCGGGGATGTGACAAATGACATCCGTGAGAGAGTAGGAAAATTCAGATTGTAAATATCAGGGTCACCGCTTTGCGCGGCGACCCGGTTTTTTTAAATTCAACTATTAATCGGAGGAGCTCTTCGGAGTTGTGATTGACAGTATCAGAACCACACAAGGACAGGCAGCTGCCTGCAGCCGGAAGAATTAATGCGAAAAATAAATGCGATTATCGACCTCACGATACGCGACAGATTTCCGTTTTGTGAGGTTTTTTATTGTCGAAAAACGAAAAGAGAAATTCAATTCGCCCTTTACACAAATTACAAAGGGTGCTATAATGATTGCGAAATTACGAAGGTGGGATAGAATCGTCAAAAAGAACAGATTCCGCCATCAATCATGAACAGAGTAACACATTTTGGAGGAGTTATGATTTCAGAAAAAATGAAGGCCCTTGTAAAGGGCAGTTCCGTAATTCGCGCCATGTTCGAAGAGGGAAAGAAGATGGCGGCAGTTGTGGGAGCAGAAAATGTTTACGATTTCAGCCTCGGAAATCCGAGCGTTGAGCCGCCGCAGGCAGTTACCGATGCCATTGCGAAGGTCAATGCCAATCCTGACAGGAACTACGTTCACGGTTACATGAGCAATGCCGGACACGACGCAGTCAGAGAGAAGATTGCAGTGTACCTTAACAACAAGTTCGGAACAAACTTCGGGAAGCAGAACATCGTCATGACGGTGGGGGCCGCAGGCGGTATGAATGTTATTCTGAAGACACTTTGCAATCCGGGTGATGAGGTCATCACCTTCTCCCCTTTTTTCGGAGAGTACAGAAGCTATGTTTCCAATGTTGACGGCAAGCTTGTTGAGCTGGCACCGAACCCGCCGGAGTTCCTTCCGGATGTGAAGGCTCTCGAGGCGGCAATCACACCGCTCACAAAGTTCTTAATAGTAAATTCGCCGAACAATCCGACCGGCGTTGTCTACTCGGAGGAGACAATCAAAGCGATTGCGGCAGTACTTGATAAGAAGCAGAAGGAGCTTGGAACCTCGATTTTCATATTATCGGACGAGCCCTACAGGGAGCTTGTGTATGGGGATGTCACGGTGCCCTTCATCACTAAGTATTACCGCAACACCATCGTTGGTTATTCTTACAGCAAGTCGCTTTCCATGCCGGGTGACCGTATCGGCTATCTTGTTATCCCTTCGGAGATAGACGGTTTCGATGAGGTTTCGGCAGCTGCCGGCATCGCTACGAGAGTCCTCGGATTCGTCAATGCACCCTCGCTCATGCAGCTCGCTATCGCCGAGTGCCTGGATGCGAGCGTGGATATAAGCATCTACAACACAAACCGTGAGCTTTTGTACAATGCGCTCACGGGCTATGGCTTTGAATGTGTTAAGCCCGACGGTGCCTTTTATTTGTTTGTGAAGGCACTCGTGCCTGACGATAAGGCATTTGTTGAGCGGGCCAAGAAGTATCATCTGCTCCTCGTCCCGGGTTCAGGCTTCGGCTGCCCCGGCTACGTGCGTATCGCGTACTGCGTTGATCGCGCAATGATCGAGCGTTCACTTCCGGCTTTCGAAAAGTTAGCCGCTGAGTACAGATAAAATGGAGAGAAGCCCATGAATATTACCGACAGTGAATTTAATCGTGCAGTGAGATTTATGAAGGATCATTTCGGCATCGAGCTTGGCGAGAAGCGCACGCTCGTTGTCAGCCGTCTCGAGAACTACCTGACCCAGGCGGGCTATAAGAGCTTCGGCAGCTTCCTTGACAGAGTCGAAGCGAGCCCGGCAGGTCCGGAGGCACAGACGATGATCAACTACCTGACAACAAATCACACCTTCTTTATGCGAGAGCCGGTCCACTTCAATTTCCTGAAGGAGACGGTACTTCCCTGGATTCGCGAACTCGAAAGGAACACGCACGACATCAGAATCTGGTCGGCAGCCGCCTCCACCGGTGAAGAGGCATATTCAATCGTCATGGTGCTTCTCGATTTCTTTGCGCTTGAGGCAGGCGCGTGGGACAAGCATGTGCTTGCCACGGATATTTCGCAGCGTGCGCTTAGCCGCGCCCGCGACGGGGTCTATCCTCCGCAGGCAGTCGACAATCTGCCTCAGGCATGGGTTCACCGCTATTTCGAAAAGCTTCCGGACGGGAATTACAAAGTTCGTTCCATCCTTGGAGACGAGGTCATCTTCCGTACCTTCAACCTGATGGATGTCCCGCCCTTCAGAAAGAAGTTTCACCTTATCTTCCTTCGAAACGTCATGATCTACTTCGATGAGGACACCAAAGCAAAGCTCGTCAACAAGATGTATGACTGGCTCCTGCCTGGCGGCTACCTTTTCATCGGGACCACCGAATCCATCGACAAGTCGGCAATGCGTTTCGAATACGTCGCACCTTCAATCTACCGCAAACCGTTAAATTAGTAATTCAACCGTGAACAAGGAGGTTTAATTTGAAGAAGATTCGGGTTCTGATTGTTGAAGATTCAAAATTTTATCAGGAGCTGCTGTTTCGCGGCATCAGCAAGGATCCCATGATTGAGGTCGTTGCGGTGGCGTCGGACCCCTTTGAGGCGCGCGATGCCATCGTGGAATTCCGGCCTGATGTCATGACGCTCGACATCGATCTGCCGAGGATGGACGGTATTGAATTCCTGCGCAGACTGCTTCCGCAGTATGCCATTCCCGTTGTCATGGTTTCGAGTCTCGATGGCAAGGTCTTTGACGCTCTTGCTGCCGGCGCGGTTGATTTTGTCTGCAAGCCGGGCATCAACAATTCGGCCGAGGAGATTGTGAATTTCGTGAGCCAGGAAATCTGCAGCAAGATTAAGATTGCTTCGACGGCAAAGCTCGGTGACTTCAAGCTCCGCCGCAGCGGCAAGACCTTTGCCGACAAGTCGTTATATGAAGGACGTGTTATTGCAATCGGCGCCTCCACAGGAGGTACCGAGGCCATTTTCGACGTAGTAAAGGAATTCGAGCGTGATTATCCACCTGTAGTCATCGTTCAGCACATGCCGGCCGGCTTCACCGCCATGTATGCCGACAGACTGAACAGCTCCTGCCGCATGACGGTTAAGGAGGCACACAACGGCGACAAGCTTGAGAGGGGCCTCATCCTCCTTGCAAACGGGGCAGAACACATGCGTGTGGTGAAGCGCGGGGCCGATTACTTTGCAGAGTGTAAACCGGGCGAGAAGGTCTCCGGCCACTGCCCGAGCGTAGACGTTCTCTTCGACTCGGTTGCAGACAGTGTCGGCGCGAACGCCATCGGAGTGATTCTTACCGGAATGGGCGGCGACGGCGCAAGAGGTCTTCTGAAGATGAGACAGAACGGCGCAATGACAATAGGACAGGACGAGAACAGCTGCGTAGTTTACGGAATGCCGAGAGTCGCTTACGACTGCGGCGCGGTAATGTACCGGCTCGATCTTCAGGATATACCGACAAAAGTTTTTTCCCTGATAAACACAAAACCTGCTAAAGGAGGAATCTAATGGGAGCAAATAATCTGTCAGAAGGAATGCTTGAGGTCTTTTTATATGAAAGCAGCAACATGCTTGAGCAGATGGATGAGCTTGCTATGGACCATGAGGAAGAGCAGTTTGACGAGAAGAGTCTGAACGAGATTTTCCGCATCATGCACACCATCAAGGGTTCCTCCGCCATCATGATGTACCAGAACATCACGGAGATTTCTCACACTCTTGAGGATGTATTCTACTTCATCCGCGAAAATCATCCGGACAGCATCGACCAGAGCGAGCTCGTCGGGCTCGTCATCGACACCTCCGATTTCATCAAGGGCGAGCTTGAAAAAATTCAATCGGGCGGAGACCCGGACGGCGATGATTCCGAGCTCACCGGGCGCCTGAAGGCGTACCTCGCCAAGCTTCAGGGCGGCATATCAACACCTTCCGAAAAGACACCGGTTCCCGCTGCTTCTACAGCAAAGACGGCAGCACAGAGCATTGCTCAGATGCGTGCTGCAGCCGGAGTATCGGCAGCGGACTCAGGCGCATCTTCATCTGCACCTGCAGCCGACAACGGGTCTACACCTGTAGAGCGGGCTTCAGCAGGCAACGCAGGTTCTACACCTGTAGCACAGACTTCCGCAGATGAGATTAAATGCTACTACATGTACATTTTCTATAAGATGACCTGCGAGATGGTAAACATCAAGGCCTACACCATGGTCTATTCCTTAAAGGAGAGCGTGGACGAGGTCGTTTACGAACCTGCAGACATCATGACAAATCCCGACAGTGCGGCAGAAATTCTCGAAAACGGTTTCTTTTCTGCATTCCGCAGCGAGCTTTCCCGTGGGGAAATCATGGGGATTATCGACCATGTATCGGGTGTTGATCATATTGATCTCAATGAGTGTACTCCCGATGAGTACATGATGATTTTAGAGCAGGGCAAGAGCGCGATTGCTGCTCCGTCCGCACAGTCTGCAGCTGAAGAAGCTGCTTCCGAACCGCTTTCGGCGGCGGCAGAGGCGAGCCTCAAGGCAGCGGGCAATCCGCCTAAGGCCTCCGAAACACCTGAGCCGGTGGCAGTACCCGCACCTGCGGGACCGACGAACGCCGCAGGTGCACCGAAGCCCGCGGCACTTAAGGCCGACAAGGCAGCGACATCAAAGACCGGAAAGAGCGAAGCTGTCAAGCAGGCATTCATAAGCGTCAATGTCACAAAGATGGACATGCTGATGGACCTCATTGGCGAGCTCGTCATCGCAGAGGCGGTTGTTCTCCAGAATCCCGACCTTCAGGTTCCCGGCCTCGATTTAACGAATTTCCAGAAGGCGGCAAACCAGCTGAGCAAGACAACAACGGAGCTTCAGAACGTCATCATGTCGATGCGTATGATGCCGCTTAACAACACCTTCCAGAAGATGAAGAGAATTGTATTTGATGTTTCGAGGAAGCTTGGCAAGGAAGTCGAGCTGATCATCGAAGGTGAGGACACCGAGGTGGATAAGAATATCATCGAGCACATTTCCGATCCTCTGATGCATCTTGTAAGGAACTCGGTCGATCACGGTGTTGAGATGCCCGAAGAGCGCACCGCGGCAGGAAAGCCCGAAAAGGCGCAGATACGTCTTGAAGCAAGGAACGAAGGCGGCAAGGTTCTTATAAGCGTACAGGATGACGGCAAGGGACTCAACCGCTCGGCAATTCTCGAAAAGGCCATCTCGAACGGGCTTGTCAGCGAGCAGAAGGCAGAGAATCTTTCCGATAAGGAAATTTACAACTTCATTACCTACGCCGGCTTCTCGACGAAGAAGGAAGTCACCGAGTATTCGGGGCGCGGTGTTGGCATGGATGTCGTTGTTCAGAACATCAGAAGCATAGGCGGCGGCCTCGAAATTGACTCGACCGAGGGCCGGGGCTCGAAGATGACGCTTCAGATTCCGCTTACACTTGCAATCATCCGCTGTATCATCCTTGCGGTCGGAAAAACAAAATACGTCATTGCGACAGGAAATGTCAAGGAGTTCATAAGCGTCTCGTCAAAGCAGATGATCGTGGAGCCGGAAGGCCAGGAGTCGATTATGGTGCGTGGCGAGTGCTATCCTATCATTCGCCTGAAGCAGTACTATCATATGAAAGAAGGTCATGACCGTCTTGAAGACGGCATAATGACTATCATAGAACACGATGGCAAAAAGGCAGCTCTTTTCGTGGACGAACTGATCGGAGAGCAGGAGATTGTTGTTAAGCCGCTCCCGCTCTACATAAAGAAGGTTCGCGGACTGTCCGGATGTACACAGCTTGGTGACGGAAGCATCAGTCTCATTCTTGATGCCGGAAGTCTGATCAACAGTTAGGAGGCGGATATGGCAGACACAAATCTCACTGATTTTCAGCAAAAATTCAGGAAGAAGATGATTGCAGAGAGTGCCGAAGCCCGCCGTCAGGACATAGAGCGTTTCGGCGCCGACACGGATGAAGAATATGAGGACTTTCAGAAGGACCGTTTTCTCACCTTCAAGTGCGGCGGCGAGTTCTACGGTCTGAGCCTGAAGCACGTTGTAGAGATTATCGGCATTCCTCACTGCACCGAGGTTCCCGACACGCCGGATTACCTCATCGGGCTCATAAATCTGCGAGGCAAGGTTCTCCCCGTAATCGATGTCAGAATCCGCTTCAAAAAGGATCCTGTTCCCTATAACGATCGTACCTGCGTGATTGTTTCCCAGATTGAAGACACTTCGATCGGTCTTATCGTCGATAACATCGGCGAGGTGGTCATGATACGCAAGGAAGACATCCTCGAACCTCCGCAAAATCGCGGCAACGCCGGGCGATTTATCTTCGGTATCGGCAAGTTTGGCGACGACGTCAAGCTTCTGCTCGACCCCGTCAAGCTGATTTTCGACGCGCAGGAAGAAGAGGAGTGAGCCGGAGACTGACGGAACAGAGCTTGTGCCGGTTTGGACAGGATGAAGAATTCCGGTTGAAAAAGGTCTTAACGTGAATCTGAAGACGGGCGAGAGTGCAGGAAACACAGGTTCCGGTTGAATAAGGTCTTAACGTGAATTTGAAGTAATTTGTGATAGTATGGATACAGAAAGGACATGATTATGAGATTGATTACGAAGGGATCAATAAGGAGTAAGCTGGTGAGAGGTTTTGTAAGTGTTATCGTATTATATACGCTCGCGATTGCGGTGCTTATTGTGAGTCTTAACCTTACCGTCACGAGCTTCGAGCAGGTCGTTACAAAGCTTGTCAACGGCGGAACGCTTGACCCGGCGGCAGCAGCATCGCTTACAGCAACGATTTCATCACTTGACAACAGTAAAGTGAAACTGACGGTCATCATGATAATTGTTGTAATTGTGTTAGCCGCACTGGCCACCCTCATTGAGATTCTAATCGTGAGGAACATCGTGTATCCCACAAGGCATATGATAGAGGTTGCAAATCAGCTTGCCCTCGGTGACTGTTCCATCGAAGTCGAGACGGATTCTGAAGATGAAATAGGGGAGCTTGGTCTTGCTATTAACAAGATTGTTGCTAATATGAAGAGCCAGGCAGACATGGCAAAAGAGGTTGCACAGGGTGATCTCAGCTTTGAGGTCAAGCCCGCCTCAGAGAAGGACCTTCTCGGAGTGGCAATCCGCAACATGGTTGCCGAGGAAAACAGGGTTCTCGCCGGAATCAGGCAGGCAGTAAGCGAAGTAAGCACAGGTGCAGGCCAGGTTGCGAGCGCCAGTCAGGCACTTGCGCAGGGTTCGACCGAGCAGGCAAGCGCAATACAGCAGATCAGCGCATCTATCACCGATATTGCTGAGAAAACAAGAGTTAACGCATCGCATGCCACCGAGACCAACAATCTCGTTGACAACATCAGGCGCGAAGCTGTTTCCGGAAACGAGCGCATGAGCGATATGGTTGATGCCATGACGGATATCAACGAATCCTCAGAGAACATTTCGAAGATCATCAAGGTCATCGATGACATAGCATTCCAGACAAACATCCTTGCC
>JAZLIL010000136.1:0-3977 GCA_045617405.1 Lachnospiraceae bacterium
TGATGTACTTGATATGTCCCGTATTGAGTCCGGAAAGATGACACTTAATGAAAAGCCTGGAAGCTTGTCAGAAATAGTGCATACACTTCGCGATATAGTTCAGTCCGATATTCATGCCAAGAGCATGGAACTGTTTATTGATGTAGATAACATCCGAGACGAGACAGTTATTTGTGATAAGCTTCGCCTTAATCAGGTGCTTCTTAATATCATATCCAATGCTATTAAGTATACGCAAAACGTTGGCTATGTTTCTCTTTGCATTAAACAGAATGGAGTAGACGAAGAAGGCTGCGGCAGGTACGAATTCAGAGTTAAAGATAATGGCATGGGAATGAGCAAAGAATTCCTTACCACAATATTCGATCCCTTTACAAGAGTTAATTCTTCAACAGTTAGCGGTATTCAGGGAACCGGTCTTGGTATGGCTATTACCAAGAATATTGTAGATATGATGGGTGGTACGATTTCTGTTGAGAGCGAAGAAGGAAAGGGTACGGAGGTTATTCTTAACTTCAACTTTGCAATTAAGGACAGTGATGAAGAAATGGAAGTGATTCCGGAACTTCAGGGTTTAAAGAGCCTTGATGTCGATGATGACATGCACGCTTGCAATAACATTTCGAAGATGCTTATCGATGCAGGACTTCAAAGCGAATGGTGCGTATCGGGTAAAGAAGCTTTATTCAGATGTGAAGAAGCCTACAAGGATGGGAATCAGTATAAAGTATATATAATTGACTGGCTGATGCCCGATATGAACGGTGTCGAAACAGCAAGAAGAATCAGACGTGTTGTTGGAAAGGATTCACCCATTATTATTCTTACAGCTTATGACTGGTCAGATATTGAAGAAGAAGCAAAGGAAGCGGGCGTGACAGGATTTGTTTCAAAACCCATGTTCCCGTCAGACCTGCGAAAGTCCTTGCTTGATGCCTGCGGAATCGAAAATCACAGCATCAAAAAGGAAGAGGCTGATTATGACTTCGCCGGGAAGAAGATTCTGCTGGTAGAAGATAATGAGATGAACCGTGAGATTGCAACGGATATTCTGGGAGAGAGCGGATTTATTATTGATACAGCTGAAGACGGTACGATTGCGGTTGAAAAAGTGAAGAATTCAAAGCCGGGCGATTATGATCTTGTCCTGATGGATGTCCAGATGCCGATAATGGATGGTTATGAAGCAACAAGACAGATCAGGGCTATAGAAGATATGCAGCTTTCAAATATAACAATAATCGCGATGACAGCTAATGCATTTGAAGAAGATAGAATGGCGGCCATTGAAGCGGGAATGAACGCACATATTTCTAAGCCTGTAGATGTCAGAGTTCTTAAATCGGTATTGGCCAAGCACTTGAAATAGCATATAAATGTGATAATGCAAATAACAGCAAATATGAAAAAGCTGCTAATCCCTTGCTGCGGATGGGATTAGCAGCTTTTTTATACAGATCAGATGTTCAGATTTGTGCAGTCTGTGTGCGGTACATCTCTGCGTATTTGCCGTTCAGTGCGAGGAGCTCCTCGTGGGTGCCCTGCTCGGCGATGACACCGTCCTCGATGAGGATGATGAGGTCGGAATCACGGATGGTTGACAAACGGTGAGCAATGATGAAGGAGGTGCGGTTTTCGCATATTTTCAGCATCGCGCGGCGTATTTTCTGCTCGGTTACGGTATCGACGGAGCTGGTTGCCTCGTCAAGAATCATGATGGGAGCGCCTGTGAGCACGGCACGTGCTATGGTGAGAAGCTGGCGCTCGCCCTGCGAGAGCTCGGCACCGCCCTGAGTGAGCACTGTATCGTATCCCTTGGGGAGTCTTTCGATGAAGCTGTCTGCGCCTGCAATACGGGCTGCCTGCTTGATATCCTCTATGTACGGGTCGGTGCTATCCGAATCACCTGACCCGGCAGAATTGCCGTTCAGTGTAGCAATTCCGGCATTGTCTGAATCGTCCAAAACGACCGAAGCATCCGTCTTTGCGATAATTTCGACATCGGAAAAATCTGCGGCCGTACGTTTGCGGCGGGCCAGATCGGCTTCATCAAGATTGCCGTATGCGATGTTATCCCGGATGGAGGCCTGGAAAAGTGCGGTATCCTGCAGAACCACGCCGAAGGCATCACGAAGATCCGCCATGCGGTAGTCTCTTAGGTCGTGACCGTCCAAAGTAATGGAGCCGCCGGTTACATCATAAAATCGTGTGAGCAGGTTGATGATTGTGGTCTTTCCTGAACGGGTGGGACCTACGATAGCAACCTGTGTACCGGCGGGAATTTTGAGTGATATATCCTTTAACACAAGCTTTGAAGAGTCATATCCGAAGCTGACGTGATCAAATACGATGTCGCCGCCGGGATTCTTAAGAGGCAGAGCATCAGGCTTGTCCTCGGGTTCGGGCTGTTCGTCCATAATTTCGAAAACGCGCTCGGCACCTGCAACCGCGGTCTGAAAGCTGTTGTAAATATTGGCTATTTCAACGAACGGCCTTGTAAACTGGCGGACATAAAGCAGAAAACTTGTGATGATACCGATGCCTGAAATTTTGCCCTGAACGAAGAGAACACCCGAGAATACGGCGATGGCCACATAACACAGGTTGTTGATAACATTCATCAGGGGCATGAGGTAACCGGACCAGATAAGCGCCTTGATTGATGTGCGTGTGAGCTTGTCATTCTTGACACTGAAGGTGCTCTCCATGTCCTTTTCACGGCAGAAGGCCTTGACTACAAACAGACCGGAGATACCTTCCTCGATGTGTCCGTTCAGAACACCCAAATCGGCAGAACGCTCTTTGAACAGCTTCTTGGTATGCTTGGTGACAATCTTGGTGAGCAGCAGTATGAGTCCGACACCGACGAAAGCAACGATAGTGAGCAGCGGACTCAGTGTGAGCATCATGATTAGCACGCCGGCAATGGTGAAGAAATGCGTAAGAAGCATTGTAAGCGAGCTTGAAATTGTGGTGCTGATGTTGTCGATATCGTTTGTAAGACGGCTCATCAGTTCGCCGTGCTGGTGCTTGTCAAAGAAAGAAAGCGGAAGCTTTTTGATGGCTTCGAACAGTGCGGTACGGATGTGATGAATGATGCGCTGACCTATGGTGGCCATCAGAAACTGCTGCAGGAACTTGATAAGCGCCTCGGTAATATACAATCCAACCAGCATAAGAAGCACGAGCTTAATCGGTTCCTGAGCTTTTACGGCTGATATTGCGTTACCGGTGATATAGGGTGAAAGAATAGCGGCAAGTGAGGAGAGAGCGGAGAGCACCAGAACAATGCCGAGTCCCTGTCTGTGACCCTTGGTAAGCTTCCAAAGGCGAAGGAGCGAGCCCTTCAGATCCTTGGGCTTAACGACTTCCATTCCGCGTCCGGGACGCCCGATGCCGTTCATGTTTTTAGGCGGTATGGACATAGGTTCATTTGCCATTTCGTTCACCTCCAATCTGTGAATCATAGATGCTGCGATAGGTTTCACAGTTTCTCATTAGCTCATCGTGAGTTCCAAAGCCCTGTACCACGCCGTTGTCGAGGCACAGAATGCTGTCGGCACGCATGACGGTTGATATACGCTGAGAAATCAGCAGTATCGTAAGACCTGCATCAAGACCGGCAAGACCGTTAAGTACGGCGTGCTCGGTTGCTGCATCAAGCGCACTGGTACAGTCATCGAGGATAAGTATTTTCGGATTTCTTAGCAATGCCCTTGCCAGTGAAAGCCGCTGTTTCTGACCGCCCGACAGATTGACGCCGCCCTGGCCGAGCATGGTGTCGTATCCGTTTGCGGAAGCTTCGATGAATGAATCGGCGCAGGCAATCTGTGCAGCCTTCCGGACATCTTCATCGGTTGCGTCCTCACGTCCCCACTTGAGATTCTCTTTGATGGTGCCGGTGAACAGCAGTGCCTTTTGAGGAACTACGGCAATATTGTCGCGCAGAAGCTTTTCATCAATCTGTGTGACATCGA
>JAZLIL010000137.1:0-24913 GCA_045617405.1 Lachnospiraceae bacterium
CCTTTTAAAGCAATAGACGGATTTGACCGTATGTTCAGAACCGGAGACATTGTGCAGCGTCTTCCGGACGGTGATCTCGTATTTATCGGGCGTAAGGACTGGATGATCAAGATCAACGGTCAGCGCGTCGAGCCGCTTGAAGTTGAAAGTACGATCAGGCGCTTCCACGGGATCGGAGAGGTTGCCGTAAAGGATTTCACGGCGAAGAACGGCATTACCTATCTCGCGGCGTATTACACCGGCAGCGATGAGGTGACCGAAGAGAAACTGAAGGCACACTGCAAGACGAACCTGACCTCCTATATGGTTCCAAGCTTCTACATCCGAATGGAAAAACTGCCGCTGAATCCCAACGGAAAACTCGACAGAAAAAACTTGCCGGAGCCCGATATCTCCGCTTTCAAGCGCGAGTATGCCGCGCCGGAAAGCAGTATTGAGGAAGCCATCTGCAACGCAATCGAGAAGGTGCTGAAATGCGGCAAAATCGGGCGAAACGACGATTTCTTCCTTTTAGGCGGCGACTCCATCAAGGCAATCGAGACGATCAACGAACTTGAGGACCTGCCTATCGATCTTGTACTCTTCTTCGAAGGGAAGACCCCTGCCGGGATTGCAAAACGGATTGAGAACGGCGGCGCGGAAGAGGTCTCCTTCGAAAGAACAGAAAAAAACGCTTATCCCTTAACTTCATCGCAGCTGGGCGTTTATTTCGCAGTCGAGGCAGATCCGAACAATCTCATGTATAACAACCCGATCAGCATCGTCCTCGGAGAAGAGGTCGATGCCGATAGGCTTGCCTCTGCCGTTGAGAAGGCAGTCTCGAACCACAAGGCCTATGCCTGCCGGATCGACATCGCGGGCGGTGTGCCCTGTATGATTCCCAGCGAAAACACATTTGCCTTAGAACGCCGCATCGTTACCGATCTGCCGGCTGCCCTCGCGGACTTCGTCAAGCCCTTTGATCTTCCCGGCGGCAAGCTGATCCGCGCCTGCGTCTTCGAGCACGAAAAAGAAAAAGTACTCGCGATGGACGCGCATCACATCGTTTTCGACGGAAGCTCCCTCTCTGTTCTCCTGAAGGAGATTGGCAGAGCCTATGACGGACGCGGCATATTTGAGGAAAGAACGACGGCTTTCGATCTCTCCGCCTACGAAGAAGCGGTGAAAGCCTCCCCAAAATACGCAGAAGCTGAGGCATACTACCGTAATCGTTTCGACGGTTCGGATATTTCGAACGATTTTCCGGCAGATCACGCAGATAACGGTCACGCGATGCTCGATTTTGTCGATCTTGCGCTCACGCTCGACCGCGATGAGCTTATGAAATTTCTGAAGAGCAATAACTTTACGGAAAATTCGCTCTTTCTTTCTGCCTTTGCCTTTGTTCTTGCAAAATTCAACGGAACGGACCGTTCCCTCGTCTGCGTCGGAGAAAGCGGAAGGCATAATTCCATGACCTTCAACACGGCAGGTATGCTGGTCAAGACCATTGCGCTGCCTGTCGACCTCACGGGTCAGAGCGATATCTCCCGCTATATCGAAAAACTCCAGAACGACTTCCGCGAGAGTGTCAAGCACGACACTTACCCCTTCAGTGAGCTTGCTGCGGAATACGGGATCACTAACGATTTCTCTTTCGTTTATCAGAATGACGCGTTCAGCTCGCTCACGTTAAACGGCAGGGAATTCCCCGTCATGGGCATCCGGAATCCCGATGCGATGAACAGGATGACGCTTATGGTATTTCGCAGGGAGGACGGTTATCGCCTGAGCTTCCGCTACCGCAGCGACCTCTATCTGCGTGGCGTAATCGAATCCTTTGCAGATGCCTTCGCTTGCGCTGTCCGTGAATTTATGCGTAAAGAATTCTTAAAGGACGTTGACCTTGTTTCGGAAGAGCAAAAGGCAGCACTCGATTCCTTTAATGAGACCGAGTTTCCAATCGAAAACAAGACTGTTCCCGAATTCTTCAGCGAATGGGTCAAAAAAAAAACCCGAACACGATGCTGTCGTTTACTGTGACCGCTGTTACAGTTATAAAGAAGCCGGACACATCACAGATAAGATTGCGGCTTATGTCCAGTCTCTCGGACTTGGACGCAATGATGTCGCAGCCGTTTTCGTCCCGAGAAGCGAGTGGATCATGCTCGCCTCCTATGGCATTTTGAAAGCTGGCTGTGCATACGAACCCCTCGATGCTTCCTATCCCGAGGAACGGTTGGAATTCATGGTAAAAAATGCGGGAGCGAAGCTCCTTATCACCACGCGCGAGCTGCGCGGCAGACTCACGGGTTACGACGGCGAGGTTCTCTACATCGAAGACGTTGAGAAGCTGCCTCAGGCAGCTCCCGCACCCTTCCGCAATGAGGCCGACGATCTCTTCGTCCTGCTCTACACGAGCGGCACGACGGGAACGCCGAAGGGCGTCATGCTCACCCACGGCAACGCCACTGCGCTGGCGCAGCTGAACCGGCACGACTGGGGTATCGACGAAAATTCCGTCGGCGCCTGCTACGCGTCGTTCGGCTTCGACGCCTGCATGCAGGATCTGATCTCTTTCCCCTGCGCAGGCGCTGCGTTTTACGTCGTACCGGAGGATATCCGTCTTGACCTTGCTGAGATCGACCGCCGCTTCATCGAAAACAAAGTGACTCATTCTTTCATGACCACGCAGGTGGGACGTCAGTTCGTTCTGATGACGAAATCGCCTTATCTCAAATACTGCGCGGTCGGCGGCGAGGCGCTCGTGCCGCTCGACACGAAGGGCCTCTCCTTCGATCTCATCAATCTTTACGGGCCGACCGAGACCTTTGTCTACGTCACGAACACGAAGGTCAGCGGAAACCCTTATCGGGTCCCGATCGGCAAGGTCAACAAAAACGTCAGGGCCTACATCGTGGACAGGAACATGCGGCGTCTGCCCGTCGGTGCGCCGGGTGAACTTCTGGTCGCGGGCTGTCAGGTCGGCAGGGGCTATCTCGGCCTTCCCGAAAAAACCGCCGAGGTCTTCATCGAGAACCCCTTCACGCAGGAAAAGAACTATGAAAGAGCCTTCCGGACGGGCGATGTGGTGCGCTGCCTTCCGAACGGCGAGTACGATTTTATCGGCCGTCGCGACGGACAGGTCAAGGTTCGCGGTTTCCGAATCGAGCTGACGGAGATTGATGAGATCATCCGTCGCTTCAACGGCATCAAGGACGTCACGGTTGCCGCTTTCGACGACCCGGCGGGCGGGAAATTCATCGTCGCCTATGTAGTTTCCGACAAAAAGGTCGATGTTGACAGGCTGAACGAATTCATTCGCACTGAGAAGCCCGCATACATGGTGCCCGCTGTTACGATGCAGATCGATTCCATTCCACTGAACCAGAATCAGAAAGTGAACAGACACGCACTTCCGAAACCGGAACGCAGGGAAAACGTTATCATCATGCCGAAAACCGTGATCGAGGGAAAGGTTCACGACGTCGTCGCGAGCATCCTCGGGCAGGAACGGGTCAGTACGGATGCCGATCTTTTCGAATCGGGACTGACGTCGATCGCAGTCATTCGCCTGAACGTGGAGCTTGAAAAAGAATTCGGCATCCCGTTCAGGGTGTCGGATATCACTTCAAACCGCACGATCGGAAAACTCGCATGCTTCATTGAAACCCACGAGAAGATTTCGGAGCATGCGCTGTTTGCCGATTACCCCATCACGCAGACGCAGATGGGCATTTACGTCGAGTGCGCCATGAATCCCAACTCCGTTCTTTATAACATTCCGGTACTTCTGAAGCTGGGTGATGGCGTGGATCTTCCGAGGCTCGCGGAAGCTGTAAAGATGGCAGTAAACGCCCATCCTTACGTAAAAACCACTCTCTTCGCCGATGCGGAGGGTAATATCCGCGCCAGGCGGAACGATGATGCTGCTCCTCAGATTACTGTGACGAGCTGCGATACGCTCCCGGATAACGGGCAGCTCGCGAAGCCGTTCTCCCTTCTGAACGGAACACTTTATCGGATTGAGGTATATCAGACCGGTGCGGGAAATTATATTTTCCTTGACTTCCACCACATCATTTCCGACGGAACCTCAGAGAGTATCCTTCTCCGCGATATCGACAGAGCCTACGCGGGGCTTCCTGTCGAGAAAGAAAAATACGGCGGCTTTGAAGCGGCGCTCGACGAGCAGGCGCTTCGTGAAAGCGACCGCTACGAGGAAGCTAAGGCCTACTACGCCAGCGTGTTCAGAGGCTGCGAGTCGACCTGTCTGCCGCCAAAGTCCGCAGAAAAAGGCGCGTCCGGCTCTGCCACGACGCAGCGTTTTGCGGCAGTGAGTGCGGACAGAATCAAAGCCTTTTGCACCGACAACAAGGTCACTCCGAACGCTTTCTTCAACGCTGCGTTCGGCTATACGCTGAGCCGATTCGCAAAGGTCGAGGACACGGTCTATACGACTATCTACAACGGGAGAAGCAACTCAAGGCTTTCCGGCTCGATGGCAATGCTCGTCAAGACACTGCCCGTTCTCCTTCATAGTTCCGGAAACAGGATCGTCCTCGATATGATCCGCGAGACGCAGGAACAGCTCATGCAGAGCATGGCAAACGATGTTTTCTCATTTGCCGAGATCTCCGCAGCATTCGATATTAAGGCAGACGTCATTTTCGCTTATCAGGGCGACGAGTTCACCATCGACAGTCTCGCGGGAGAGCCCGTAGAACTGATCCCGTCGATGTCCGCAGCAGCGAAGGCGCCCATCACGCTGAACGTTTATTTGAAGGACGGCCGCTATCAGTTCGTTCTGGATTACCGACTCGATCATTTCCGTGCGGAATTCATCGAGATTTTCCTCGATAGTTTCGAGCTTGTGCTGAATGCTTTCACGAAAAAGGAAAAGATCGGCTTCATCTCCCTGCTTTCCGAAAAGAGCGAAGCCATGCTGGCTCGATTCAACGATACGGAAACCTGCTTTGAGAACGTTTCCTTCGACCGCCTTTTCCGGAAATGGGTTGAACGCGTGCCCGACCGCACGGCGGTGATATGTGAAGGAAGAAAACTGACCTTTGCCGAACTGAACCACGCCGCCAATCGCGCGGCCCACAGACTCATCGCGTCCGGTGTCAAAAAGGACTCCGTGGTCGGCATCCTGCTCCCGCGGAGCGAGCTTCTTTCAGTTCTCGAGATCGCGATCCTCAAGGCGGGCGGCGCATTTCTGGGACTTCTGCCGGAGTATCCCGATGACAGAATCGACTACTGCCTCAGCGATGCAGGCAGCACAGTCGTGATCACCAACAAAGAACTTTCGCAGACGAGAGCCGAGCTCTTCAGCGCGAATAAACCCTATCGCGCCGTGACGGCAGACGAGCTGCTCGCTGACGGCAACGAGGAAGACCCGGATCTCGACATCGCCCCGGACAGCCCGGCCTACTGCATTTACACCTCAGGCTCGACAGGCAGACCCAAGGGCGTCATAATTGAGCATCACAATCTCGCAAACCTCGTCCAGCCCGGAGATTCGGTATACCGCTACTATTTCGGAAAAGACAGCGGAAGCGTGTCGCTTGCGATGAGCTCCGTTTCCTTTGATATGTCGCTGCTGGAAAACATCATTATGCTTGTAAACGGAAAGACCGTCTGCGTCGCCACGGAGCGCGAGATTCACAATCCCGCCATGCTCGCGGACACGATCATGAAAAACGGCGTCGACATCATTATGGCAACGCCGTCACTTCTCACGAACCTTTTGAGTTTTACCGAATTCAGACCTGCCATGGCGCAGTTGAAAAACATCGCCGTCGGCGCAGAAGCGTTCCCCGCTTCGCTCTATACTCTGCTGAAGGTACTTTCTCCGGATGTCACCGTACTCAATGCCTACGGTCCTACGGAATGCACCATTACCTGCGGCGCGAAAAAGCTTGAGAGCAGCGAAAGCATCACAATCGGCGGCCCAATAAACAACACAAAGTTCTACGTACTGGATGAGTTCGGTAACATCCTTCCGCCATATGCCTGCGGTGAGCTAATCATCGTCGGCGAACCGGTCGGCAGAGGCTATATGAACCTTCCCGAAAGGACAGCGGAATCCTTCTTTACTCTCCGTGGGCTTCCCGCTTACCATTCCGGTGACGTAGTCCGCTTGAATGCCGACGGTGAGGTAGAGTTCTTTGGGCGACGCGACAATCAGGTCAAACTGCGCGGCTTCCGCGTGGAGCTCGATGAGATCGAAAAGTGCATGACTGCGTTTGGCGGTATAACGCAGAGCAAGGTTGTCGTCCGAAACAACGGCTCGGAGGATTATCTCGCGGGCTTTTACACCGCAGATCATACAATCGATCCGGATGCACTCACCGCGCATCTTAAGTCAAAGCTCACCTACTACATGGTACCCGATGTTCTGATGCAGCTTGAGGCCATGCCCGTCACTCCGAGCGGTAAAATCGACAAGAAAGCACTGCCGACGGTCACGCGGGAAAAGAAACACACCGGCAAAAAATCGCCCCGTAAGTCCGTAGAGCAGCAGCTCTGTGAGCTTTTTGCGAATGTCCTTTCGCTGGATGAATTCTATGCGGATGACAATTTTTTCGAGATGGGCGGAACCTCGCTCTCAGCCTCCAAGGTCATCATGCAGCTTATGGCGAAGGGCATAAAGGTGGAATATCAGGACATCTTTGAAAATCCCACGCCGGAACTTCTGGCAGACTGCATTTCAAACTCCGGTTATGGTCTTTTCGCGAAACGTGTCGATGTGAGTACCGATGACGATGACTTCGACATCAAATCGGATTACCCCGAACAGCTGCAGTACAACACCCTCGAATATGCCGATCAGGTCAAACGCGAACCTCTGGGCGACGTGCTGCTCACGGGCGCGGTCGGTTTCCTTGGGATTCACGTACTTCGCGAACTGATTGAAAGTGAAGATGGCAACATCATCTGCATCATCCGGCGCGGAAGTTACACCTCGGCTGCGAAACGGCTCAGAAGCATGCTCTTCTATTATTTCGACGATTTGATGGAGGAGGCTCTCGAAAAGCGTGTCCGGATCATCGAAGCGGACGTCACCGATGACAACCTGATAAACATTTTGAAGGATGTTCAC
The DNA here is from genome assembly GCA_045617405.1 of Lachnospiraceae bacterium. GTDB lineage: Bacteria > Bacillota > Clostridia > Lachnospirales > Lachnospiraceae > JAZLIL01. The sequence continues at coordinate 7,085 of JAZLIL010000137.1, forward strand.
GTTGACACCGTCATCAACTGCGCCGCTTGCGTGAAGCATTACGCTGCGGATGACATCCTGGAGCGTATCAACGTCCACGGAACGGAAAACATGATCGCGATCGCAAAGGAAAAGGATGCTCGAATGATCCAGGTCTCCACAATCTCGATCCCCGGTGTCCACACAGCGGAAACCTGGAAGCGTCACATTAAGGCCTGCGAAAGCAAACTTTTCGTGATCGACGACATGGGCAATAAGTACGGCATCTCCAAATATCACGCTGAACTGAAGCTGCTTGAGGCAGTGAAGAATGGCTTGCACGGAAAGATCATCCGCATCGGCAACCTGATGGGTCGACACAGTGACGGTGAATTCCAGATCAACTTCAACACCAACGCCTTCCTGAACGCGATCCGCGGCTTTGCGATGATTGGCAAGTCGCCGATCAGCCACGCTACGGATCCGATGAGTCTGTCACCCGTCGACATGACGGCAAAGGCACTTGTGCTGCTGGCCGGAACGAACGATATTTTTACAGCCTTCAACGCGGATAACCGTTTCCTCATCGATGAATGGCAGCTGATCGCCGCCGCAAACCGCTGCGGTGTCAAGATCACTCCGGTACCCGACGAAGAGTATTATGCGGATTACTACCGCATGCTCGGCAATTCGCGTGTCAATTCCAAGCTGCAGGGCCTTTTAACGAACGACCGTCCTGACCTGCATGGTGTGGAGACCGAAAATAAATTTACGGCGAATGTACTCTACCGGCTCGGCTTTTCCTGGCCTCTGCCCTCGGATGAATATTTGGAACGCGTGATACGTGCTCTGCTGACAATGAACTATTTCGACGGAGACGAGGTTTGAATTTCACTACGGAAGTGTATATAATTGGAATAAAATCACAGGTACAAAAAAGGAGGATTTCATATGGCTAAGTGGGTTTGTCCGGTATGCGGCTACGTTCATGAAGGAGATACGGCACCTGAAAAGTGCCCCGTATGTCAGGTAAGCGGCGAAAAGTTTACTAAAGTTGAAGGTGAGCTGAAGCTTGCCGCAGAGCATGAGTACGGAATATACGCTAAAACCGTCAAGAACAATCCGGACATTTCGGAAGAAGATAAGAAGTACATTTTCGAACAGCTCATGGCAAACTTCCAGGGAGAGTGCTCGGAAGTAGGCATGTATCTTTGCATGGCAAGAATCGCTCACAGAGAAGGCTATCCCGAAATCGGTCTTTATTGGGAGAAGGCAGCTTTTGAAGAGGCTGAGCATGCTGCGAAATTTGCGGAGCTTCTCGGTGAGGATCTTGAGAAGAATATGAAGGCCACTACAAAAGACAATCTTGCCTGGAGAGTAGATTGTGAGTTCGGTGCAACTCAGGGCAAGACAGATCTCGCTGCCTGCTGTAAGAAAAACAACCTGGATGCTCTTCATGATACAATCCATGAGATGGCAAGAGATGAAGCCAGACACGGCAAGGCTCTCAAGGGTATGCTCGACAGGTACTTCGGTAATTGACACTTCCCATGCCAAAAGACAGGGGATTTCTGGCGGCTGCCGAATGTGTATCGGCTGACCGGGTAAAAACCTTGGCAAACAAGGCGTTCCGGGAGGATTGGTGATAGCTGCCGTAAAAAGCGGACGCAGATGTATATGAAAAACTGAGAAGAAAGGAAGTGTCACGATATGAGCATGTATCATTCATCGATGCCGGATTTGATCGGTAATACTCCGATTGTTGAACTGAAGAATTACGAAGAGGAATTCGGTCTCAAAGTAAGACTTCTGGCGAAGCTTGAGGGCTATAATCCGGGCGGAAGCGCCAAGGACAGAGTTGCTCTTGCGATGATTGAAGGGGCAGAAAAGAAGGGCCTTTTGCAAAAGGGCGCCACAGTAATCGAACCCACAAGCGGCAATACCGGAATCGGGCTTGCATGCGTTTGCGCAGCAAAGGGCTACAAGCTGATACTCACCATGCCGGACACCATGAGCGTTGAAAGAAGAAAACTTCTTGCCGCATACGGCGCAGAGGTTGTGCTTACGGACGGTTCGCGCGGAATGTCGGCAGCCATAGAAAAGGCTGAGGAACTGGTGAAAGAGATTCCGGGAAGTTTTATGCCCGGACAGTTTACGAATCCCGACAATCCTGCAGTACATTTCGATAGAACCGGGTATGAAATATATCAGGCTCTTGGGAAAGAAGTCGATATCTTTGTTGCGGGAATCGGAACAGGAGGAACCATTTCCGGAATCGGACGGCTTTTAAAGGAAAAAATAGAAGGCGTAAAGGTGGTCGGATTTGAGCCTGCGGGATCTCCTTTCCTGACAGAAGGAAAGACCGGAACTCACAATCTTCAGGGCATCGGAGCCGGGTTCAAACCGGAAGTTCTCGATCTTGACGTAATAGATGAAATCCTTACGATAAGCGACGAAGAGGCATACGAAGCAGGCCGCTTCCTTGCCCGTCATGAAGGGCTCCTTGTCGGAATCACTTCAGGCGCAGCGGTTGCAGCGGCAGCAAAGCTGGCAAAGAGACCGGAGAACGAAGGAAAAATGATCGTTGCCCTTCTCCCCGATTCGGGCGAAAGATATCTCTCAACAGAAATGTTTGCCGATTAAGACAGCGTCTGCAGCAACCGGAGTCAGGTCGGTGCTTCAATAATGTGTAAAAAAGCAAAGCTCTCCGCTTTAATTAGCGGGGAGCTTTGCCGCATTAAGTCAGGTCAAGAGACTCAAATCAGTCTTGCGACGCGATAGATTTCGTGTGGAAACCGCCCGGCATGTTGTGGTACAGCGACACGATAGGTTCCGTGAGGAAACCGCCCGGCATATTGTGGTACAGCGACAATTGGATAGCCGGGGGGTGTCCCGCTTGTAGTACTAGCTCAGTTCCGCAGTGCTCATATTATTAATTGTTTCTGCCACAATAGCCTCGGGATTGTTCCCAAATATGTCAAGGTTCTCGGCGCAAATGATTTTGGTATCTCCGATACCAAATACGCCTTTTGCAAGCGCTTCAAAGTAGCCATATCCAAAACCGGGCATATTAGGACCGCCCGACGTGGTAACATAGTACAGCTTATCAGCTTTGCAAAGACCGACAGGAACACCGTCTTCTCCGTATTTTGATACGATTCCCGTAACATAAATGTTTTCTACGTAGACCTTCAGTACGGAAGGGAACGATCCGTCCCAGAGCGGTGCCGAGATGACAATCGTATCGGCCGATGCAAACTGCTTTGCAAGGTCAAACATTGAATCGTCAAAGCTTCCTTCAGAAAGAAGCTTTGTTCTTCTGTTCAGCCTTTCTTCATTCAAGGGTTCAAGCCCCATGTCCGTAAGCTTTACTTCCTCATATTCGCCAAGCTTCTCAAGAAGCGCTCTTGCTATCCTGTCCGTTCTTGATTCACTTCTTACACACGCATTTACATAAAGTATCATATTTCCCTCCGTAAAATACTCGCTGATTTTGTCGAGATTAACTGCCTTTTCAAGTTTCATATGCGTCCCCGCTCGCTTCATTTTCGCCTTCGTCCACTCGAATTATAACCCGCAGCTTATAAACCGTCAACTAAATTGGAATGGTGAAGAACGGCGGCCGTACTTTTCAGAGTACAGACAAAGTGATACAATTCAGACAGGTATCTGAATCGGAAGCAGCATGACGTTTCGCGCATGGCGTTTCGCAGCATGACGCTTCACGCAAGACATTTCGCAGCAAGATGCCTCACGCAAGACATTTCGCAGCAAGATGCTTCACGCATGACGCTTCGCGGCATGCGCTTATCACTATTGTCAGGAGGGTGTTATGAGTTCGTATTCGAAAATGTTTGAGCCGCTTAGGGTGAATGATGCGTACACTATGAAAAATCGTGTCTGCTGTGCGCCGATGGCTTTCGCACTTGTTGCATGCAGTCCGGAGGCTTCTGAGAAATCATTCCGTAAGCTTGAAGCTCCCGCACGAGGCGGCGATGCCATGGTCAGTGTAGGAGAGCTCGATGTAAATTTTGTTGATGCCGTTCGTATTCCGCTTCCGACGGTTGACTTTGCCGAAGAGGGCAGCTACGCGGAGCAAAGAGTCGGTGAGTACGCCCGCCGCATCCATAAGCACGATGCCATTGCTCTTTGTGAGCTCTGCCATCCGGGCGCTGAAAAAATGCCATTTGACGATACGCAGGAGGCAATCGGCCCGAACGATGAAGTACGTCCTAACGGTGTGCCGGTTCGCGCCATGACTCCTTCCGACATGGAAAGAGTTGCGGGCGATTTTGTTACCGCCGCGAAGTTTGTTAAAAGGTGCGGTTTTGACGGAATCGTTATCCACGGCGGTCACGGTTTTTTGTTTACACAGTTCCTTTCAGCCACATATAACAAGCGTACCGACGAGTACGGCGGATCTCTTGAGAACAGAGCACGTTTCCCGAAGCAGATTCTGAAGGCAATCCGTGATGCCATGGGAAAGGATTTCATCATTGAATTCCGCATTACGGGCGATGACGGCTACAAGGACGAACGCCACGGTGTCACACCCGAGGAGACAGGTCGTTTCGCACACATGGTGGAAGGAATCGTTGATCTGATTCAGGTTTCAGCGGGAATCTACTACGATGCGATTCCGACGCATCAGTTCTCTTCAATGTATGTTCCTCACGGCGTAAATGCTTCCATTTCAGCAGAAGTGAAAAAGTATACATCTCTTCCCGTCGGTGTGGTCGGCGGCATCAATTCACCCGATCAGATCGAGGAAATTCTCGGAAAAGGTCAGGCGGACTACATCGTACTCGGACGTCAGAGTCTCGCAGACCCCGAACTTGTTAACAAGACAAAGTGCGGCGAGGCGGACCGTGTTCGCAGCTGCCTGCGCTGCTTCAAGTGCTTCCCCGGTTCCCCCGAGGAGGGTTACACGGACATCCCGTTCAAGAGCGAGGACCTTGCAAAGCATGTTGGCGCGTGCACAATCAATCCTCTTGCAAATCTTCCGTTTGATCCGCTTGAGATTCCCCCGGCTGTTTCAAAGAAGCGCGTGCTTGTCATCGGTGGCGGTGTTGCAGGACTCCAGGCTGCGATTACAGCCTGTGACCGCGGTCATGAGGTTATTATTGCGGAGAAGGGCAGCAGGCTGGGAGGTCTTCTTTTCTTTACCGATACGGATGTGGATAAGCCCGATCTGCGTAATTTCAAGGATATGATGATAAAGGAAGTTGAGCGAAGAAACATCGACGTGAGACCAAACACCGAAGTCACTCCCGAAAATCTCGGAGATTTCGGAGCAGAAGAGATTATAATCGCAACCGGTTCGCTTCCGGCATGCCCTCCGATTCCGGGAATAGAAAATGCAATCCAGTCAATGGAGCTTTACAAGGGTACAGCAGAGGCGGGTAAGCGCGTAATCATGCTCGGCGGAGGTCTTATCGGAGCAGAGCAGGGACTCTTCCTTGCAAAGACGGGTCACGAGGTGACTGTTGTGGAAATGCTTCCCCGTGTTGCCAACGAGGCATACGGCATGTACAGAGAGGCTCTCGTCCGTGAGATGGAGAAAGAGGGCATGACGTTATATGAAAACACAAGGTGCCTTGAAATCGGAAAGGGATGGATTCGCGTGAAGCTGTCGGATGGCAGCGAGACAAAGCTGGAAGCCGATACGGTGCTCTTTGCGCTTGGTATGAAGGCTGTTCCCACAGATGAGCTCGTGCAGGCAGCAGGAGATATCCCCGTGCATGTCATCGGCGATGCAATCCGTGCCTCGAAGGTTGATACAGCAACGAGAACCGGCTATCTTGCAGGAATTAAAGCAGGAGCTTCGCCGGAATGGATAAAAGAGACAGACGAACTTTTTAAGTAAAGAAAATGCGGTCGGGCAATAATACCGGCCGCATTGTTTTCTAAACCTTTGGCATCAACCCTCGGCTGCATGGTTTTCTAATCCTTCAGCAGATCTTTCGCAGTTGCTCTCAGCTCCTTAATGAAGGCTTTTTGCGGAGCGGTCATTCTGTCGGAATAGTAAAGCAGCTGGATGGGAAGCTTGTCTTTTACGGGGTAGAAGCCGAAAGCCGGACTTGAGATAAAGTTGTCCCATTCTGTAAACAGCATGACAGCACTGCCTTTTGAGAGCTCGAAGAGGCATTTTGTGACTGCTCCGCCGTTTCTGATGTTTGTTTCACATTTCTGCTTCCTGCAGACAGACTGAATGAGGGAACCGAAACGCTTGCGGATGTCGTCGTCAAAAAGGAGGAAGCCCTTGTCGGCAAGCTCCTCGAAGCTTACGTTCTCCGAAAATGCACTTTTTGAATACAGCACGCCCATTCCCGTTTCGGCAAGGTGCGTGGCGGTCAGACCGGTAATGCTCGGCGAATAAAAATCATGTGAGATTACAAAGTCGAGCTTGCCGTTTTTTAGACGAACAAGCAGGTCAGACAGGCGGTACGGTTCGACAGACAGTGTCCCGTCCGGAAAAACATTTGAAAAGCTTGTCTGTATCCAGTTGATGAAGTGCGACGGGTCCCAGGTTTCGGGGCATCCGAGCCGGACAACCTTTGAAGACTGGACGGCAAGCTGTCGAAGCTGATCGAGGAAAGCGGCGTAGTCGGCTCTGTACTTGAAAAGAAAATCCTGTAGAAGTTCACCGGCGGGGGTGAGGGTCAGGACATTGTTCTCCCTTTTGAAGAGCGAATATCCGAGCTCTTTTTCAAGGTTTGAGATGCTCTTGCTGATTGCAGGCTGAGAGACATAGAGAGTCGAGGCAGCCTTCGAAAAACTCAGGGTATCACATACCGCTTCAAAACATTCAATCTGGGTAATCGTCATATCAAACACTCCGTAATCATATTGCCAAACAATAATCAATGGTTACAAAACATCAATCCGGGTAAACGCCACATCAAACACTCCGTAATCATGATGGCGGACTATAATTAATTGGTTATAATCACATTACTATAATTAAGGTTGAATTGCAAGGCATTAGTTTATAAACTTAAGGTTAAGGGAGGTATTGGGTTACTACTTATTCCTGTGGTTAAAAAATTATTAATGCTTTAAAAAGGAGGGCTTTTTATGAAGCAGGCAAAGGGGTTTGGAGCACGCGGCTGGATGCTGGTTATCTATCAGTTTATCGGCTTCCTGGTATTTGTAACATTTACAAACTGGCCGATGAATGTCCTCACAGACATTTACAGTCCGCAGAATCCGCAGTTTATTTCAACACTTTACACAATCGGACAGATTGCCGGAATCGGTACACAGCTGATTCTTTCACCGATGATCGGTAAGGTTAAGAGTATCAAGCGTCTGAGCATCATCCTCGGATGCATTTCCATGGTATTTTGTCTCGGAGTTATGACACTTCCTCCGGGAACACTCTGGTTTGTTGCTTACTTCCTCGTAAGCTTCATCGTTACTATCTGGTGTACCTTCACCATCGGAATCCTGATCGGTCAGTGGTTCCCCCGCAGAAAAGGTACTGTTATGGGACTTGTTACATTTGCGTTCCCGATTGGTAATGCACTTGTATCACCCTTCGCTACAAAGGTTTTTGCAGGCCTTGCAACAAAGGGCAGACCTGATGTACTCGGTGCTTTCCTTCCGTACTTCATCGCAGGTATTGTCTGCCTGATTATCGGTGCATTCTTCGTAACCGATTATCCCGAGCAGTGCGGTGCATTCCGTGACAATGACCGTTCCTTCACTCCTGAGCAGGCTCAGGCTATGATGGCGGCTGAAATCGAAAACAGAAAGACAACAGTCTGGACTCTCGGAAACACGTTAAAGACAGCTTCTTTCTGGGAGATGACCATTCCTATGGGCTTACTTCTTATGACATCCATCGGTATGATGACGCAGACGGCTACCATAATCGGTGTCGGAGTCGGCTACGACCAGTCAAGCGCCGAGTTCGGAATCATAATGCTCGCCATCTGCGTGGCAGCCTGCCTTGGAAGCTACATTCTCGGTCTGATTGACACAAAGCTCGGAACAAGAAAGGCAATGCTTATTTCAACAGTCATCATGATTCTTTCCGGTATTTTCGGTATTGTCGGCGGAGTTGCAACAATTCCCGCACTTATGCTTCTTGCAATTTTCATGGGTGCCGCATCGAACTTTACAGTATCGGGTGCAGTTCAGTACTGGCGTATTGAGGACTTCCCGAGCGTATTCGCAAAGGTTAATCCCGTAGCAAGTCTTCTTTCGGCATTCGGACCTACAATCGTAGCTGTTCTTCTTTTCTCAAAGGGCATGCCGGATGTAAAGAGTCCGTTTATCTTTGTACTTGTAGCAGGTGTAATAAGCGTTGTACTTACACTTCTGTTTAAACCCGCAAAGGTTAAGGAAGTTGATGACAAGTACCGCAGCGCAGCAGGAAAGCCGCTTGACGACGTTCTTGCAGGACGTAAGTAATCACAATAACCTCGTAAAAGAAAAGAGGCTGCCGAAGCGGCAGCCTCTTTTCTTTTGCGATTGGAATGTCAATGACATTCGAAATCCGCTTTGCTGCTGCTCATATAAAAGCGGCACTTCGTGCCTTACGAGGCACGGGGCATGAAATCCTGCGACTCATGCAAGAAAACCCACGGCCTAAGGCAGTGGGTTTTCTTGCGCTTTCATAAGAAGTAAGGTTAGAATAGTTTTGCACTCATTTTGTCGATTTCAGCGTCTACCGCATCGTAGATGCCGGGGAAATGGCTGAATCCTAGACCTGCAGTAAGACAGGGAATAAAGCTTCTGCGTGCACCGACTGCATTGATGCTCTGCTCAACTGCACCTGCAATCTTTTCGGGTGTACTGTCGGGAAGGTCGATTGCCTTTGTTTCGAGCTGTCCCATGAAGGTAATCTGTCCTTCGAATTTGTCAAGAAGTTCCGGGATGTTGTTGCCGGGAAGTACGCCCTGCCAGATGTCGATTCCCATTTCAATCATGGAAGGAACGAGTGTTGCCGAGTATCCGTCGTTGTGGTTGACTACGAGAACATTGTGCTCCTTGTAGAAACCGAAGATTCTTTTGTAGGAAGGAAGAAGGAATTCATCAAACATGTCCTTTGACATGAACGTTGATTTTACGCTCCCCCAGTCATCGTGGTGGAGAACTGCCTCTATTCCGACGCGTTCAACCATTGCCTTTGCGTAGTCGAGTTCGGCTTCCGTAAGGACTTCAATCAGAGCTTTCATTTCCTCGGGCTCTTCGTAGAAGTTGATCATGGCATCTTCCATGCCCATCAGTGCATGCAGACGTTCAAAAAGTCCCTGAGTATGAAGTCCGCAGACATATTTTCCGGCAGCTCTTCCTTCTGCGGCAATTCCGTTGAGCATTCCCCAGTATCCGGGTGCATCCGGGATGAAGGGCTTGTGAACGATTTCTCTCCACTTTGTGATGTCCTTCAGAACACGGTGCTCATCGTCGTGCCTCGGGAAAGGTCCCATCTGGCCGAACGGAAATTCCCAGAACACACCGTACTGATCGCGGCCGGATTTTCCGGGTGCGAGAGGGTAATCACCCATGTAGTAGGTTGAAGGAAGAAGTACATGTAAAAATTCGTACTGCTTTACGAATCTGTCCGGATGTCCTCCCTTTTTTAAGGTTTCCTGCAGGTTTTCCTTGATTGATAGCATTAATTGCACCTCCCTTTTATAAGTGTAAACGACGAAACCTCAATGCTGATAAAAAATTCATCACGACATAACCATTATTTTAATAGTATTCACTTAACTCTTTTGTTATAATAAATATAGTATGAAGGACAGAAGCTGTCAACAAGTTAGTTATAAATAAAAAGTTATACATAAATAACATTTACACAACGGGAGGTATAGTATGTCAGTAAAAATCATGGGAATTACTGCGGGAAGAAAAAACAGCAATTCAGAGTTTCTTTTAAAAGAGGCACTGATGGCCTGTGAGGAGATGGGCGCCGAAGTGCGCATGATTAATCTCCGGGACTATAACATTCTTGACTGTACGGGCTGCACAGCCTGCACAAAGGCAATGTCGCAGGGACAGTATGCCGGCTGTGTGCTCGACAAAAAGGACGACAAGAAGAGGATTACGGATCTTATGCTTGAGCAGGATGGTGTAATCTTCTCGGTTCCGACTTATGATCTTCTACCTTGCGCGACCTATCTTCGCTTTGCTCAAAGAAGCCTTGCATTCGAAACGGCATTCCTTGAGACAATCGGCAAGATCGAGCACAAGGAACGCGTTGCCGGACTTATCTCTGTCGGCGGTTCCACGAGAGCATGGCAGTCAATGGCACTTGAAGGACTGCAGGCAACGATGTTTACGACTGATTTTCAGGTTGCCGACATGCTCATGGCACGTTCGGTGCCGGGAAACGGTCAGTGCCTTCTTAATGATGACCTTATGGCAAGGGCAAAGAAGCTTGGCGAGAATGTCATGAAGGCAGTCGGACTTCCCGAGGGACAGAAAAAGTGGCTTGGAGACGAGGACATGGGATGGTGCCCGAACTGTCACTCAAACGCACTCGTTCTCGGAGAGAAACAGTGGGACGGCATCCGGTATCCTATTGAGTGTCAGGTTTGCGGCGCCGGTGGAGATCTTGAGAAAACGCCCGATGGCAGATGGAAGTTTGTAATCCGCACGGGGGACGGTCTTTTGAAGGACAGAACGACAGTGGCCGGCCGTGCACTTCACCTCAAGGAAATCGGAGAGTGCCAGGGCGGATTCTTCGGCAATCCCGAGAACCTCAGGGTGGTTGATGAGAAAAAGAAGAAGTATACCTCGAAGAAATTCAGGGAACTTGACTAGAAGGAGAGCAGACTATGGCTATTATGAATCAGACTCATCCAAAGAAGTACTCAAGAAGTGTATCTCTTATAGGTGTGGGATGTACGCCTTTCATGTATTCGATTGACAATCCGGAAACAAACGGACTCACCGAGGGCGAGCTGTTCGGCTATGCGGCCCTCAAGGCGATGGAGGATGCCGGCGTTACACCTAAGGACGTAGAGTTCTACTTCCACGGCCAGGCAAATCCCCTGAACTGTTCAAATTACCTCACGCCGAACATCCAGATCGGAAACTGGTTCGGCATGAAGGGCAAGGGTTCAATCCATCATTCCGAGGCGTGCTGCACCGGTTACCTTGCAATCGAGCAGGCAGTCAATGCGATTGCCTCCGGAAAGTATGACTGTGTTCTTACAGGTGCCGTCGAGTTTGGTGACAGCACACCGGCTCCCGCCGACAACATTGAAACACCGAAGCATCCCTATAGGCGTGACAAGATGACGATGGACCGCTTCCTGAAGAGCACGCCGTGGCTCTACGACAGGACCTACACCAGAGGCCTGATGGCAGGGCAGGAGCTTATTTACGATGACGCTGCGGAATGGTATGTCCGCACGAGAAAGATTACTCCGGAGCAGATGAACGACACCCTCAATTGGATGTGCATCAACAACCGCCGCAACGCATCTGTCAATCCTCTTTCCCTTGAAAAGAAGACATATGAAGAACTTGCCGAAGAGAACGGAATGACACTCGACGAATACATGAACTCACAGTACAATCCCCGCATGGGAGATTTTCTCCGTGCAGGCGCAATCGAACTGAAATGCGACGGTGCGGCAGCAGCCATTCTCTGTGCTACAGAGAAAATTCCCGAGATTGCAAAGAAACTCGGACATGCACCGATTGAGGTTCTCGGAATCGGAAGTGCAGCGTGTGAAGCGAGCACTCCTCATTTTGAAGTAACCGCTACAGAAGAGGCAGTCAGACAGGTCTATGAACTGACGGGTCTTTCAGGTGATGACCTGGATCTTTTCTATGCCAACGATTTTATTATCACTTCACATCTTATTGCAGCCGAAATCGCCGGCTATCTGCCCTATGGCGAAGGCTGGAAGTACATCTGCGAGGGACGTACCGCATGGGACGGCGACCGCCCTATCAATTCAAACGGCGGGCGTACGGCTTTTGGACATGCACATGCGGCTTCGGGTCTTGCGGACATGTACGAATGCTGCAAGCAGATCTGGGGCGAATGCGGCGGGCATCAGGTGAAGTTTTCTCCGAAGACCGCGATGCTCCGTGGATACGGCGGCGCTCAGAATGTTGCCGCAATAGTAATTCGTAAGCTTGAGAACTGGAGGTAACTGACATGAGCATTAAACTTGAAAAAGTAGTTCAGAGGTTTTATGAAGGTCTTGAGGAAGGCAGGATTCTCGGGAGAAAGTGTCCGGTCTGCGGCAATGTTGAGTTTCCTCCCGTCTATGCCTGCAATGCCTGCGGCAATTTCGAGACCGAGTGGGTTGAAATCAGCGGAAAGGCGAAGATGCACTCCATCGTTCTGCCTGCAGCTCTTTCCTCGAAGCCGGAATATAAAAAGCTCGGCAAGTATGCTTACGGTGAGATAGAGCTCGAGGAGGGATCACGTTTTAACGCTGTAGTTCGCGGCATCAGCAAGAAGAACAGACAGGAGCTTTCCGAGAAGCTTCCTCTCAATGTTCATGCAGCTGTTTTTGAGCGCGAAGCAGGCTTCAAAACCGTTGTCTTTGACCTTGACGACGAGTACCTGAATTAGAACAGAAGGAGAGATACTATGGACAGACAGGAATTGGAAGCAAAGATTATTGAACTGACAGCTATATCCTACAACATGGACGCAGCAGAGCTCAGCACTGCAACATCCTTCAGGGATGATCTTAAGGGCGCTTCACTGCAGATGGTGGCACTCGTTTCGGAGATTGAGAACGAGCTTGATGCAGAGGTTATGCTTGCGGATGCAAGCGCCTGCCAGACGATTGCGGACCTCGTAAATCTTGTCGAAGAAGCGCTGTAGAGAGAAGCGGGAGGAGAAAGATGAGTGTACTTGACCGGCTGTATGAGCAGGCAAAGCTTAATCCTCAGAGAGTGGCTTTCCCGGAAGCGACAAACGAAAAAATGCTTCAGGCCGCTTTTGAGGCGGGACGCGACGGTTACATCCGTCCGGTGCTTGTCGGAAATGCTTCCGAAATCGGAAAGCTGATCGAAGAAAAGGGCTTTGATGCCAAAGTGTTTACAGTAGTTGATATCGCTGACGAAGCGTACAGGGATGAGCTTATTGCAAAGTATGTCGCTCTGCCCGGTACTCTTCTAAAGGAAAGGCCTCTGAAGAGGCGTATGGAAAATCCGCTGAATTATGCCATGATTATGCAGGCAGTGGGTGATGCCGACGTTACTTTTGCGGGAATTGACAATACCACGGGGGATGTTCTCCTTGCGGGACAGATGTTCATCGGCCTTAAGCCGGGAATCACAACGATTTCAAGTATCGGACTCTGTGAGATACCGGGGTATGCCGGAAGCGAGGGAGAGCTCCTTGCCATCGGTGACAGCGCCGTGTGTGCAAATCCGAATTCCGAGCAGCTTGCAAGCATTGCAGTTTCGGCGTGCGATACGGTAAAGGCTCTGCTCGGATGGGAACCGAGATGCGCCATGATCAGCTATTCCACGCAGGGAAGCGGCTCGGGCGAGCTTGTCGATAAGGTGACCGAAGCCTTGAGAATCGCGCAGGAGAAACGCCCCGATCTGGCAATCGACGGAGAGTTCCAGCTTGATGCGGCAATAGTTCCCGAAATTGCGGCGAAAAAGGTTAAGAGAGAGAGCAAAGTCGCAGGAAAGGCGAACGTCCTTATCTGGCCCGATCTGAACGTCGGAAACGTTGCGGTCAAGCTTATACAGCAGTTCGGTCACTCAGATTCCTACGGACCGATACTTCAGGGCTTTAAGAAAGTGATCTGTGACTGTTCAAGAAGCGCCCCGGTTTCCGAGATTAAGGGCAACATCATTATCTCGGCTGTACGTGCGGCAAATGAAAGGGAGGAACAGTGAGTTATCGTATTTTTTCAATCAATCCCGGTTCAACCTCCACAAAGATTGCGCTTTTTGAAGATGAGGAATGTCTTTATATAAAAACCGTCAATCATGATGCAGCCGAACTGGCAGCTTTTAAGGATATGTCCGAGCAGCTTCCCTACAGGAGAAACATGATTCTCGGACTGCTTAAGGAAGAGGGAATCAGTCTTGAAAATGTGGACGCCTTTGTCGGAAGAGGCGGCGGACTGCTCCCGATGAGCGGGGGTACCTACGGGATAACAGAGCTTGTTCTCGATCATGCAAAAAATATTGCAAACGGTTTTGTTCATCCCGCAACGCTCGGTCCGCAGCTCGCATATGAGTTTGCGCAGGCTTCCGGCGCGCAGGCGATGGTAGTCAACCCTCCGGATGTGGATGAATTTAATGATATTTCACGTATGACGGGAATTAAAGGCATTTACAGGGAGAGCCATCTGCATGCCCTGAATCTTAAGGAAACCGCAATCCGTCATTGCAAGATGGTCGAGAAGAGACCTTATTCCGAGTGTAATCTTGTTGTCTGCCACATAGGAGGCGGAATCTCGGTTTCAGCGCATGATCACGGCAGAATGATCGACGGTACCGACATCACTAACGGCGAGGGTCCGATGACGCCGACGCGGTGCGGCGAGATTTCCGTTTCGGGAGTTTTAAAGTGCCTTGAGAGCCGCGGAAGCGTGAAGGAAGTCCGCGAATTGTGCTCAAAGAAGGGCGGCTTCATCGATCATCTCGGGACGGCAGACGCCCTTGAGGTGACGAGGCGCATTGAAAACGGTGACCGGTATGCGAAAATGGTCTGGGATGCCATGATTTACCAGATCGGCAAGGCCATCGGCGCCATGGCAGTGACGCTTTGCGGAAACGTGGACGCTGTACTTCTTGGCGGCGGACTTGTTCACAGCGAGGATCTTGTGCGCCGGATCAAGGAGTACTGCAGCTTTATCGCTCCCGTGTACGCATATCCCGGTGAGTTTGAAATGGAGGCTATGGCAGCAGGCGCACTGCGTGTCCTGACAGGCGAAGAGGAGCTTCAGGTCTACAAAGGCGCAGCAAACAATGCTACGATAACAGGCTGACAGGATTGTAACCGGAGAAAGAAAAACCTGACAGAATTCGCTGACGTCCGAAGAATTGTTTTCTTCGGGCGTCTTTGTGTCTGAGGCCGTTAAAACGATCCTTTTGCGGGAAATGCATCAGTATTGAGAAATAGAGTTTTCTGTGATAAACTGAAAAAGCCAAAAATGACGGAACAGTCATCCGGGCTCAAAACCGGATTAACAGAGCAAAGGACGGAGCTTATGGATAATTTAACATCCCCGGAGAATACGAAAAACAGTGAGCGTGATTACGGCGGTTTTTCAGAATCTGATACAGGATTCAAAACGACGCCGACGGCGTATACTCCTGTGACAAACGGAGCGCTGGCAGCCCTTAGGAATAAGCCGGAAACAGATGCGGCAGGCATTTCAGCTTCAGTGCAGGGCACGGCAGATTCCGTTAAGGTACAAAAAACGGCAGAAAAGAAGAAGGAAAAGAAAGAGCACAGGTTCAGAATTACGTTTAATGCGCCTGTGGTGCTCTGGTTTTCTGCAATCTGCCTGGCTGCTACAATAGCCGGGTATCTCTCAAACGGTTATCTGACAAGACTTCTGTTTATGACTTATCGCGGGCCTCTTTCCAACCCTATGACGTATGTGCGCCTGTTTACGCATGTTCTCGGCCACAGCGGGTTTAGTCATTTCATCGGAAATGCCTCTTATCTTCTGCTTCTCGGACCGATGCTTGAAGAAAAGTACGGGTCGAAAGCCCTGCTCGAAGTCATCGCCATTACAGCCCTTATTACGGGAGTCATCAATTCCGTCTTCTTTCCGAACGTCGCACTCTGCGGTGCAAGCGGTGTTGTTTTCGCATTCATTATTCTGGCATCGTTCACGAATTTCAAACAGGGTGAGATCCCGCTCACATTCATCCTTGTCGCTCTGATTTACATCGGCCAGCAGGTTTTCGAAGGGCTCACCGTCAGCGACAACATTTCGAACATGGCACACATTGTAGGCGGTCTTGTCGGATCTGTTACCGGATACATTCTAAACAGAAAAGGCAGTAAGAAGTAAATACAGTAAGCAGGAACGGCAGTAAGAAGTCATCCGGTTTACGTTTGAGTAAGTAGCGGGAGAACGTCTCGCGGAAGTTTGGCGAAGCATTTTTTTCGGCGCAGCGTCACTTGGCGGGAACCCTTGACGCAGTGGCTTGGCGAATCATTTTTGTCAGGTGCTTTCGAACTTCGAAGATCGGAAATCCGACGATGGTGTAGTAATCGCCGTGAATCTCTTTTATATAGGGGGCAAATTTCCCCTGAATTGCGTATGCTCCGGCCTTGTCCATCGGCTCTCCGGTTGCAACATAGGCGCGGATTTCATCTGCGGTCATCTTTCCGACTTCGACCTCGGCGGTCACGTGGAAGGTGTCCGCTTTTGTTTTCCCGAGCCCGTTTTGTAGAAGAAGTGTAACACCCGTAGTAACAAGATGTTTGTCATCTGCAAGGGATCTGAGCATTCGGAAGGCCTCATCCTCGCCTTTCGGCTTTGTCAGAATCTCGCCGCGATGCCACACAACGGTGTCGGCACCGATGATTATCGCCGGGGTAAGAATCTGCTTTGATACTGCGTTAGCCTTGAGAAGTGAAAGCTTTTCGACAAGGATTTCAGGATCCTTCTCCGCGATGTTTTCATCGCAGTCGCTTACAACAACTTCAAAATCTATTCCGAGAAGTGAAAGGATCTCCTTACGTCTTGGAGAACCCGATCCAAGAATTATTCTCATAGTGCCGCCTTTCTGTTTTCCTTTATGCATCATATTCTGTGCAATCTTCACAGCAGACAGTATATCATCATTTTGCCGCGAAGGAAATCACAATTGCGAAGATGCCGGGATAGCGCGATAATTCTTGATGTTGCGACAAAAGGTGTGATATAATGCGACGTTGTGGGCCCTAACATGTACGCTCACGAAATATTTTCGGGTGGAACGAGGAAAAGAAAATGAAAGAAGTAAAATGGTATACCAATCAGAAGATGACGTGGAAAAGGGTTATCGTGCTGGCACTTATCACAGCGGTTGTTACTGCGGGACTGAAGCTGATACCGGCACTAAACGGAACATCGTTTCAGGATATTGCAGTAAATCTTGAGTGCTGGATTTTGTTTGCCGTTTATATCATTATCAACTGCGAAAAGTGGCAGGAAGCATCAATCAAGACCTTTGTGTTTTTCCTGATAAGCCAGCCGCTTATCTACCTGATTCAGGTGCCCTTCGCGGGGATGGGATTCGGACTTTTTCAGTACTACAAGTACTGGTTTGTTATCACGGTTCTGACGCTTCCGGGTGCGGCAATCGCATTTCTCGTAAAGCGAAAGGACTGGCTTGGTACTGCGGTATTATCGGTTGCGACGGGGTTCCTCGGCTTCATGACAGCGGACTATTTCTGGTCGGTCAAGGCAAAATTCCCGAAGCACATCCTGAGCATGTGCTTTTGTATCGCACTCGTGCTCTTCCTTGCTTTTGTACTTCTCGATAAGAAAATGCACCGCATTGTGGCAGTCGGCGTTGCCGTTGTCGTTCTTGCTGTTTCGCTGTTCATATTAAAACCGATTGACAAGCAGACAATCGATCTCGGTGAAGGTACCTGGACCTGCACGGTCGACAAGCCCGACATTGCGGATGTCGTAATTTCCGACGGCACTCAGGCACTTGTGACCGCACACTCGGACGGCAACACCTTTGTGACCTTTGTCAACGGGCAGGGCGAAATTAAGGAGTATCTGATCTCGGTCGGCGGCGGAAGCATTTACCTTAACGAAATGGACTAGTGCAGCGTCCAAAAATTAACTGGACCAAAAACGCAGAATGAATTTTCGTTCTGCAAAGAAGAAAAACGCAGGCGTAGCGGGCTACGTCAAGTTTTTCTGATGAAGCAGTAGGAAATTCAGGCAAGTTATTTGGTGT
>JAZLIL010000138.1:0-9369 GCA_045617405.1 Lachnospiraceae bacterium
ACTACCTCATCCTCGATGCCTGCGAGTGTTCCAAGTTCTGCCTCAACAACAACGCCGTGAGCATGTGCATACTCAACGACCTGCTTTGTAATTTCAACATTCTCATCAAATGACTTTGATGAAGCGTCAATCATAACTGATGTAAAGCCTCCATCGATGCAGCTCTTGCAAAGTTCGAAGCTGTCACCATGATCAAGATGAAGAGCGATCGGGATGTTGGGATGCTCTGCTACTGCTGCTTCAACAAGCTTTACAAGGAAAGTGTGATTAGCGTAAGCACGTGCGCCCTTTGAAACCTGGAGGATAACGGGGCTTGAAAGCTCATCGGCTGCCTCAGTGATGCCCTGAACGATCTCCATGTTGTTAACGTTGAAAGCCCCGACTGCGTAGCCGCCGCTATAAGCCTTCTTAAACATTTCGGTTGTTGTTACTAATGCCATAGGAAATGCCTTCCTTTCTGTAGTTTATTTCACGACCTATATTCTAAGCACATTCTCACCCGTTGTCAACAAGGCAGTTTTGTTTCATTCACCCTGGATTAATTACATCGGAGGAAATTGTGCGTCCTCGTAGCGAATTGTAATCCACTTAAGTTCAGTAAACTCATCGATTGAGAACGGTCCGTCTTCTCTTCCTGTTCCGCTCTTTTTCACTCCACCGAAGGGAGCTCTTCTTGAACCAAGAACAGTGGAATCATTAATATGAACCATCCCTGATTCCATCCTTTGAGACATTGAAACAGCCTTACTGATATCATTAGTAATGAGCGCTGATGACAAACCATAACTGTTGTCATTGCAAAGCCTGAGGGCGTCCTCCGGATTCTCTGCCATAATGATGCTTGTGACAGGTCCGAAGCTCTCTTCATAGAAGATTTTCATATCCTGGGTAACATCCTTAAGAAGTGTCGGAGTGTAGAATGAACCCTCGTGAGTTCCACCGCACAAAAGCTTTGCTCCCTTTTCAACGGCATCTTTAACCTGTCCGTCAATAAAGCTGCACTGTTTTGCATTGATGAGCGGCCCAATGATTGTCATTGGATCGTGCGGATTTCCCATTTTAAGGTTCTTTACTCTTTCAAGCATTTTATCACAGAACGAATCATAAATCGGCTTTTCAACAATTATCCTGCTTGTTGCCATGCAGATTTGCCCCTGATGGAAATAAGCGCCAAACAGACAGATATTGACTGCCTTATCAATGTCTGCATCCTTCAGAACGATTGCAGGATTCTTTCCTCCCATCTCAAGATGGTACTTTTTAAGTGTCTTTGCTGCCTTTGCTGCTATTTCAGAACCAACCGCAGTTGAGCCCGTAAACGTAATCTTTTTTATCCTCTCATCTTCAACAAGTGCATCTCCAACTACAGATCCCGGACCGGGAAGGCAGCTGAAAAGTCCTTTTGGAAGTCCCGCAGCTTCGAGACATTCTGCAAGAATTAATCCTGTAACGGGTGTATCGGAAGCGGGCTTCAAAATAAACGAGTTACCTGCAGCAAGCCCGAAGAAAACCTTGTTTGCACATAAGAGCAGCGGGTAATTGAAAGGTCCGATACCTGCAACGACGCCAAGAGGCTGTCTTACCCAGTATGAAAGAGTACCGGGTGAGTCATCGGGAACAACACCACCGTCAATCCTCCGGCACTCCCCTGCAGCAGCCCTTACGATGTTAACTGTCTGTGCAACTTCATCCATGGATTTCATAAATGCAGATCCGCTTTCATCTATGAGAATATTAGCGAATTTCTCCATGTTTGCTTCCATGTAATCTGCAGCCTTCAGAAGTATCCGTTCTCTGTCGGCAGCAAGCATTGATGCCCATGCAGGTTGAGCTTCAACTGCAGCACTGATTGCCTTTTCGACTTCATCAGGTCCCGCTAAATGAACCTTTGCAAATACACTGCCATCTGCAGGATTAAGATCGTCAATCACCTTACCCGATACAGTTTTTGTCCATTCACCCGCAAGATACAATAAGTACTCTGTCATAAAGAATCTCCTTTCAATATCGCTTTTTCAAGATAGAAACATTGATGTTTTTCATGATAAAAGTATTGTAACATAATGACCATACGAATAAAATAGAATTGTATAATATTAACAGCATATATCTTTTATCTCTTCAATGTCTGAAGAAATAATCAAACGCAGTTAATTGTCGTCGCAGCTTAATGTTTTCTGTCTCAAAGAATGGAGGTATTTATGAGAAGCAATATGATGATTCAGGCCTACGTTAACCGCAAAAACAATGAACTAAAAAAGGAAAATCTCTTTATAGGAGAACCCGGACTCAATCAGGTACTTATTAAAATGGTCGCATGCGGAGTCTGTCACACTGACTCGGTTGTTATGAACAACATCATGCCCGTACCCCGCCCCTCTGTTCTTGGTCATGAAGGCGTCGGAATTGTCGAGGAAACAGGCCCCGGTGTAATGGACCTTGAAGTCGGAGACCACGTTGTAATGTCTTACCCTTCCTGCGGTATCTGTGAGGCCTGCAGAAAAGGACACCCTTATGCCTGCAAATACTCTTCGCAGCTCTTCTGGGGCGGTGCATATTTTGACGGAAGCAGAAAACTGAAGGACGAAGAAGGCACGGAAGTCTCCGTTATGTTCGGACAAGGTGCATTTGCACAATACGCAATTGCAAACACGCGCTACTGTGTCAAAGTCGACAGGGACGTTGATCTTAAGATGCTAAGTTCACTAGGCTGCGGAATTCAGACAGGTGCTTCATCAGTTATAAATGTTATGCATCCGGTTGCCGGTGATTCAATTGTCGTGTTCGGAACAGGTGCTGTAGGTCTTTCTGCAGTGATGGCCGCAAAAATCTGCGGCTGCAGCAGGATAATTGCTGTTGACATTGTGGAGGAAAGACTTGCTCTTGCCAAAGAACTTGGTGCAACGGATGTTATTAATCCTAATAATGTTGAAGACGTTTCGTCAGCAGTCAAGGAACTTACAGACGGCGAAGGAGCCACCTTCTCCTTTGAATCCACCGGTCATGCCGAACTCATCGTTACCGCTCTTGACAGCTTACGAAGTGAAGGCACTGAAGTGTTTGTCAGTGCCACAGGTCCTCAGTCGATTTCCTTCATGCCCGATCTTCAGATGATGAGTCAATGTAAAACGCTGACGGGCGTTGTGGAGGGTGCATCAGATCCGCAGAGCTTTATCCCGATTCTTGTCAGGTTCTACAAAGAGGGCAGGCTTCCTCTCGAAAAGATAACAAAGTTCTACTCATTTGATGAGCTTCAAAAAGCTTTTGAAGACTCACATAGCGGTGCAACGATTAAACCCGTAATTGTATTCTGATACAAATTTCATTCCTTCCAGAATTTTTTGAGCTGCTCAGGCAGCCTTTTCAGATCGGTCTTCCCGTACGGATTCCACTCACGGGGGAACAGCTCGCTGTACTGCCTGCGGGAAAACCGATTGTCAAGAAGGAGTATCGCACCCCGATCCGTGATAGTTCTGATAACACGACCGGCGGACTGCAGTACCTTGTTCATTCCCGGGTAGAGATAGGCATACTCGAAGCCCGTTCCTTTTCTTTCATCGAAGTAGCTGCGGAACAGCTCCCACTCGGCACAGACCATCGGAATCCCCGTTCCGACGATTACAGCCCCTATCAGCCTGTCATCCTTGAGATCGATGCCCTCGCCGAAAATACCGCCCATGACACAAAAACCGATTCTTGTGACGGCCGTTTCACTCTCAAAGGCTGCAAGATACTCTTCACGCTCCTTCTCAGTCATTCCGCTCTTTTGAATCAGAATTTCACGTCCTTCGATGTATGATAGTTCTGCAGCGACATCGTTTATCATCCTGTACGAAGGAAAGAAAACCATGTAGTTTCCTGTCTTCGCACCGGTAAATGCGTCAATGTAAGCCGCAATCTTTCGATACTCTGTCCTGTTTCTTTTGGAATATAAAGTGCTCACATCATCTGCCGTCAGAATGAGCCGCATTTCCTTCTTAAAGGGTGACGGTGAGTAAACCGCGTAATCTTCCTCCGTCCCGCCGAGCTGACTCATGTAATAACTTATCGGCAGCAGTGTCGCAGAAAACAGTACCGATGCCTTGCCGAATGCCAGGCAGCTCTTTATATTCGCAGAAGGATCCATGCATGAAAGCTTGATAAAGAAATCTCCCTTTTCTGTGAAATCACCGTAGAAAAGGTAGTTTTCATCGTAAAGATCGTAAATTGTCATGAACAGCTTCGCTGCGAAATAGAGTTCAGTTGCCTCGTCAGCACCGTTTAACTCAATCTCATCCTTATAGATTGCTTCAAACGCCGCAACAAGCCGAATAACATGAAAAACTACGCTTGCGTGAAGAACATCATTTTGGTACACAGTGAGCTTTGACGTTTCACGCTTCAGCGCAAGCATTGCACGGTTAAGACTGTCCAGAGACCTCACAAGTTCCTTGATTCTGTGATTGTTTTCCCCAATCTTCACAAGCCGCTTCACTTCAAGAACGTCCTCCTTGACAAGCACGGCGCTGAACATCTCCCGCGCGCGCTCAACAAGGTTGTGGCTCTCATCAATAAGAAAGACATAGTCATGCTTTTTCTCATCGGAAAAGAATCTTCTAAGCCTTACAGTCGGATCGAAGACATAATTGTAATCACAGATAACGGCATCCGCCCAGTGCGTCAGATCGAGGCACATTTCAAACGGGCAGACGTTGTGCTTTAGTGCATACTCTTCCACCGTCTTTTGGTCAATACCTGTCTCATGAATGAGCATATCGTAAATACAGTCGTTAACCCTGTCAAAATGTCCCTGTGCTCTCTCACAGTCAATCGGATTACAAGACGGCTTTTCAAGAACGCAGATCTTATCCTTCGCTGTGAGCGTAATGCTCCGAAAGCACACTCCTCTTGAAGCGATAATCGAAAAAGCCTCCTGTGCAACAGTCCTTGCTATTGTCTTTGCCGTAAGATAAAAGACTTTCCCGGCCTTTCCCTCTCCCATCGCTTTTACCGCAGGAAACACAGTCGAGATCGTCTTCCCGACCCCTGTCGGTGCCTCAAGAAACAGCTTCTTTTCCCTGATTATCGTCCTGTAGACATCTGCCACAAGTTCACGCTGACCGGCTCTGTACTCAAACGGAAATTCGCAAGACTTGACTGTGCGGTTTCGCTTCTCTCTCCAGTTTATTTCAAGAGCGCCCCATCTTGCATACGCTTTTGTAACTTCCTCGAACCATTCGGTGAGTTCTTTCATCGAAAAGACAAAATGAATCCTCTTTACATACTCCTTGCCGATAGTCGCGTAAGTCATGCGGATACCCATTGTTTCCTGATTGTTTTGCTTTCCGAAAATATATGCGTAGCACTTCGCCTGCGCAAGATGGATGGGATTAGGCTCGCTTATCCGCCTCACATCAGCATAGGTCGACTTGATCTCATCCATTGTGTATTCAGGCATATCAATGTCTTCGCCGAAAGGAACATAATTTTCAATAAGACCGTCAGCCCTTCCTTCGACGCTCAGTGTAAACTCCAGTCCTTCATACTCAAGAGGTACTTTAACTAAAAGCGGCATTTCGGCGATGTAGCTTCCGCCCTCACGCTTTTGCAGTTTTCTGTGCATACGGCTGCCTTCAGCCATAGCTTCCGCATTCCTGCGTCCGGCGTGCCTGCTGTCAATGCTGCCGCTTCTCAAAATAAACTCAACTAAGTTTCTGACTGAAATCCTGATTTCTTCCATGGGCTTATTATAGCTCAAAAAAGAGCCGGTCGCAATGACCGGCTGTCAAACTCAAATGAGCAGTTTATGCCCAGAATTTATTTTTTCCACTTTTCTTTGATGAATAAAGCATGTCATCCGCACGCTTCAAAAGCTCAGGAATCGATTCCGCTGCGGCGGCATCGTAGACTGCATATCCAAAGCTGGCTGATACACGGTAAAGCTTGTTGTTAAGTGCACAGAAACCTGCAAGCTCTGCATTTACCTTTCTTCCGAAGGTATTCAGTTCATTAGCCGGATCTTTTGAAGATACATCCTTTATCACAAGGAAATCATCCCCCTCATAACGGTAGACACTGCCGTTACTGTCACGGCTGAGCCTGACAAGCGCCTCGCCTACGGTGCTAAGAACCTTGTCGCCCTCAAGATGACCGAATCCTTCGTTCAGATTTCTAAACTGATCGATATCAAATATCATTACACACCAGGGGATGGTATCATTTCCGGAAAAACGCATTTTACAGTCGACATCGGTAAGAAACTGCCTTCTGTTGCTAAGCCCTGTAATATCATCTACACAGACATTCGTCTCGGTAATCTTGAAAAAGAAATACGGAATGGCAACGAAAGGTCCGATTGATCCGATTGGAAGGGAAAGATCAATAAACTTGAGTGCCGTAAAAGCAAGAATTATGAAATGACTGATTGCGATTGCAACATACTTTTCACGGTATACGAAATACTTCGGATCGAAAAGATGGCAGATATCAATGATAATTGTAACAACTATAATGAAATAGCTGAGAATGTGCCATGCCATCATGACATAGCCTGCAAAAAGGGTTCCGTCAGGATTCTCTGCCAGATAGAGCTTTGTTTCATGAAAAAACGGTGTTGCTATCGTAAGCAGAATAAAAATAACCTTAGCTGCGATTGATATTGCCTTAAGGTAATTTCCGTAGAATTTAAAATACGAAAGCGAATAACGAAAAACTGCAAATGAAGCAATAACAGCTACTATATCAAGAATGTATACGGTATAGTAGTAAAAATCAAAGGTGTAAGGTAAAATACCGTTCTTTATCATACATAGGATGTTATCAAATATGATAAATAACAGCGAAGAAACGAGAACGAAACGGGAACAGCCGACATCAACGAACTCCCGCCTTGACTTTGAAAGCCGAAACAGCAGAAAAAGAAACACCACTATGCTTAGTATTGGAATAAAATACATAATTAACGACTGCAAACTACCACCGCTTTCCTGAGATAACCCTCACCGGCTAAATACAACACTAATCTTTGTCACTTGAAAAGCCACTGCAAAAATGGTGATGAAAAATCTACCTTCATTCACACTATTATGCTTCCCTTCGGCAAAACAAAGTGTATCACCCGGAGGTGACAAAGCTATGACAAAAAGACTCGGAAAAAGCAAAAGGGCGGAGATGCTTCTCCACCCTTTTACTACTGTAATTTACTTAACACCGTAGACATCGATAATCTTGTCAAAACGTTCCTTGTTTGCTTCGATTGTTGCTCTTGATGCGATAGTGCATGTTCTTCCGTTTGCAATAAGCTTATCAAAATACTTTGCAAATTTCTTTATATCCTTCGGCTTCATTGCCTTGATGGCATTTACTGCTTTCTCGTTGTAGTTATCATCTGTTCCGGCAAACTTTCTGCTGCATGCTGTAAGACCGTCGTTCATCTCGCCCTGCGGCATCATAAGAGATGACAAAGATGTAAGCTTATACTCATCAAGCTCGCTCTTTGAAAGCTTCAGCTGCCTTAAGAAACCGGGGATCAATGCGTAGGCATCAAAGGTTTCTGAAAGCATCGGATCTCTGTAGGAAAGTATGCAAAGACCGTCATCGGTTGACATATTCATATAGTCATACGCACCGTTTTGTACTCTGAGTACAGGATAAAGAACGCCGTTGTTAACAAGCTTTGTAATGACGGAGAACTCGTACGGGACTGTGTCATATCCAAGGCTTTTACTGTCGATGCCGATGATGTTGTAATTTACATCCGTATCCGCAACAATTGCTTCGGACTGTCCGATCTCGGGGAATGTGTAGATTACACTTCCGGGGGCCTTTCTCTTACCCTTACCAAGCAGAGCCTTAACAGCATCCCTGTTGGCACTGATGGCATCCTTGCCGCCTGATGCAAGAACAACGGCAGCGGGGTTATCGTTAAGGTAATCCTGAATCATCTGAAGTTTTCCGATTACTTCCTGAGGATTGCTTTCAAGTTCTGCAAGAATCTCATTGAGCTTCTCATTGAAAGAGATTCCGTTAATGTATTCATAATAAGCAGCTGAATCATTTCCCGCAACAATTGAACGCAGGTATGCATAACTGTATGCACTTGTTGAGAACGTTGTTGCCCTTGAAGCGGCAATCTGCGAAATTGCTGCCTTAAGTCTTTCAATATCGCTGAAATTAAGCTTCTTTATCGACTGATCAAATGTGTAATATACGTCGGGGAGCTTATCCTTGATACTTGAGAAGGAGATACTGATATAAGGCGTATATCCTCTGTCTGTTTCATCATTATAAACTGCAAACGAGATACCGCCTGAAGCCATGTTGCTTGAATAGCTGAGATACACCTGATCCTTTGTCAGTTCTTCCGTATCAAGATAATCAATCAGTGAAATGTAGGCAGGAAGATAGGAAAGTGCTTCCGAGGGAAGACCGCCAAGGTCAAGAAGAACACAACCGCACAGGCTTTCATCCGCTCCTGCTTCTGTTTCAATAAATCTGACACCGCTCTTTATTGTCTCATCTGTGACCGTATACTTTTTACTTTCAATCTCAAGCTTGTCGGGAGTAGTAACACCGATGTAATCATTAATGCTTACCGTCTCTTCACTGTTTTCCATCTGAAGCTTAGACATTGTCTCGAGGATGTCGTTCTTTTCCTTCTCCGAAAGACCTTCCTTAATCTTTGCAAGCTTCTCCTTCGTTTCTGCCGCCTTCTGCTCTGCAAGTCCGGGCACAGGAACGGTGACTGCCATAGCCTTAGCCTTGTTGTTT
This sequence comes from Lachnospiraceae bacterium, assembly GCA_045617405.1. GTDB lineage: Bacteria > Bacillota > Clostridia > Lachnospirales > Lachnospiraceae > JAZLIL01. The sequence goes on from JAZLIL010000138.1 coordinate 8,749, forward strand.
AAAATATTCTTCCTGAAGAACTCAAGAACCTTTCCGCTCTCAAAATCAGAAGCGAAGTTTTTTTCTTCATTTTCAACTAAATTAATGAATGAATTTGCATCACCCGTTTTTCCCCAGAAAGAAATTACATTCAGGGTAATCGACTTATTGATGTTTGCACTCTCATTTATAAGACCGATACTGAGCTTCAGCGATTCATTGAGGCTCTGATATACATTAGGATTAAAGCCGTTCTTTGAAATCTGCTTAAATGCCTTATTTATTATCTTCTTAACCTTTTTTGAATCTGACTTGCTGACGTTTGTAACAGTGATCATGAAAGCATTTCCGGCATACCTTGGCTCAAAGCTGACTGACACCGTTGCCTGGGGAAGCTCCTGTAAAAACATCATCTTAAGCTCACTTGCCGGATTTGTCAGATACGTACACAGTTCATCCATGTATGAAAGATTAACATTCTTATCAGCAAGTACACCGTAAATAATTTCCGAACCGTTAGTTACATCCGTACCCTCGTAAACAGGATATGAAAATACCTTCTTTGTAAACTTATCGGGTTTCTTGAATCCGTCGTCTTTAATAACTACCTTTTCATTTGTGTACTTTGAAAATGCTTCATCG
>JAZLIL010000139.1:0-13264 GCA_045617405.1 Lachnospiraceae bacterium
AGTCCTACCGCATCCTTCTGATGCCCGGTCACCCCACTCCGATTTGCGTCCGCACACACACCGGAACGCCCGTCCCCTATCTGATTTACGATTCGCAAAAGACCGTCAAGGGGCCTGCCGCTTACAACGAGAAGATGGCAGCGACAACGGAAATCTTCCGACCTGCGGGATATAAAATGATTGAGACACTTTTTGAAAAATAGAATTTCACCCCCGAAAACCTCGGGGGTGTTTTTTGAACAATCGAAGAAAATATACAGTACGTAATTTCCGATAAAGAAAACCCCCGATAAACTTACCGGGGGTTTGACAGGGCTAGAAGGATTCGAACCTTCACAATGACGGAGTCAGAGTCCGTTGCCTTACCGTTTGGCGATAGCCCTATAGTGGTTTCTTGTCAGCCACGAAAGCCATTATATAACAGAGACCTTTGAAAAGCAAGTACTTTTTTTCTAAGATTATAAAATGTGCTTGAATAATTGATTTCCGCATTGTATATTTGTCAAGTGAGTAAAAATCCGACTGAATATCAGTATAGAAATGAGTACAGAAATGAACATACGAGATGAAATCGAAAAAAGAAGAACCTTTGCAATCATTTCCCATCCCGATGCAGGAAAGACAACACTGACAGAGAAGCTGCTTCTCTACGGAGGAGCCATCAATCTTGCCGGATCCGTAAAGGCAAAGAAGACTGCAAAGCATGCGGTTTCCGACTGGATGGAGATTGAAAAGGAACGTGGTATCAGCGTCACTTCTTCAGTCATGCAGTTTAACTATAACGGTTTTTGCATCAATATTCTTGACACTCCCGGCCATCAGGATTTCTCCGAGGACACCTATCGTACGCTAATGGCGGCGGATTCGGCGGTCATGGTCATCGATGGATCGAAGGGTGTTGAGGCACAGACGATAAAGCTTTTCAAGGTTTGCGTCATGAGACACATTCCCATCTTTACCTTTATTAATAAGATGGACCGTGAGGCAAGGGATACCTTTGATCTTCTTGACGAAATTGAAAATGTTCTCGGAATCAGAACCTATGCCATGAACTGGCCTATCGGTTCAGGCAAGCGTTTTAAGGGCGTCTACGACAGAACCACCGGCGTAATCAACCGTTTCTTCGCTGCTAATAACGGTATGAAGGAAGTCGAGACCGTAAGTGCCTCTCTCGGTGATACGGGTCTTGATGATCTCATCGGCGCCGAGGCGCATCAGGCTCTTTGTGAAGAAATTGAACTTCTCGACGGTGCGGCAGACGAATTTGATCTTGACCGTGTCAGAGGCGGCGACCTGACTCCCGTGTTCTTTGGTTCGGCGCTGACAAACTTCGGTGTCGAGAACTTCCTCACTCACTTCCTTAGGATGACAACAACTCCCCTTGCAAGGATGTCGGACTGTGGTCCGATCGATCCTGTCAATGAGGATTTCTCTGCCTTTGTATTTAAGATTCAGGCCAATATGAACAAGGCGCACCGCGACAGAATTGCGTTTATGCGAATCTGCTCCGGACGTTTTGATGCGGAAGCCGAGGTCTACCACGTTCAGGGAGGCAGGAAGCTCCGCCTTTCACAGCCCCAGCAGCTTATGGCACAGGAGAGAAAGGTCTTGAGCGAGGCATATGCAGGAGACATCATCGGAGTCTTCGATCCCGGCATCTTTTCAATCGGTGACACACTGTGCATGCCCGGAAAGAAGTTTGCCTACGAAGGCATCCCGACATTTGCACCGGAGCATTTTGCTAAGATTCGTCAGCTCGATACCATGAAGCGTAAGCAGTTTTTAAAGGGCGTCACCCAGATTGCACAGGAAGGCGCCATTCAGATATTCCAGGAGTTCAACACCGGCATGGAGGAAATCATCGTCGGCGTTGTCGGTGTGCTTCAGTTCGACGTTCTCAAGTTCCGTCTTGAAAGCGAATACGGCGTTGAAATCAAGATGGAACCGCTTGCTTATGAGTACATCCGATGGATTGAAGATTCACCGAAGCCTGTTGCGGACCTCAGCCTGACTTCCGACGCCAAGCGTGTCAGGGATATGAAGGACAATCCGCTTCTGCTCTTTGTCCACCAGTGGAGTATCAAGACCGTCATGGAGCGAAACGAAGGCCTTGTACTTGCCGAGTTCTCGAAAAACTGACAGAAGCTTTTGCAGCCGTATTTTGTCGCCGGCCCGGTGCAAAAGCGGCGCAGAAACATGCTTTTTGAATTACTGAGACTTACTTTGAAACTTTTGTCGCAGCCGCCTCGTCTAAGTGGCAGCACGGAACAGGATGTTTTATATGCCGGAAGATTTTTTGAAAGCAGCATTTAAAACTGAATATGACCCAAGTGAGACACCGGATCTTGAGACCCTGATGCGAACTTACGGAAAGGAAGTCCTTCAGACGTGCTTTTCATATGTAAAGGAAAAATCCCTTGCAGAAGACATGTTCCAGGAGACCTTCCTTAAAGCATATAAATACCTCCCCACATTCCGGGGAGAGAGCAGTATCAAGACCTGGCTCATCAGGATTGCAATCAACACGTGCAAGGATTACCTGAAGAGCGCCTACGCGAGAAATGTGGTGCCGATTACCGATTTCAAGGAGGAGACGCTTTCCTCGGACGGTGACTTTGACGATGTGGAAAAGAGCGACACAAGAAAGCTCGTGCGAGAGAGCGTGATGAAGCTCCCCGAGAAGTATCGGGATGTTGTGATTTGCGTTTACTTCCACGAGATGTCGCTGACTGAGGCGGCCGGCGTTCTTGCACTGCCTGTCGGAACTGTTAAAAGCCGGCTGTCAAGAGCTTCGGAAAAGCTTCGCGGAATGCTGAAAAGCAGTTGAGGGATTAAAATGACAGACATCAAAGATGAAAAGCTTCAAAACTTAGTACAGTACGCTTTTGATATTGATGAGCTCGTCGTAAGTGAGGAGCTTATTTCGCGTACCCTCGAAGCGAGCAAGTCTGTTGAACAGGTTTCACCGGATGAGGAAACGCCCGTCAATCCGCCTGTCAGAACATTTTCGACAAGAGTGACGGCAACGTATTTCGGAACGTTTGCGGCAGCCTGTCTTGTAATCTGTGCGCTGATTGCTGTTCCGATGCTTTCAAAATCCTCGGGAAAGGGATCGTCTGCCGCATCCGGGATGAAGATGGAGATGACGGCAAACGATACTGCAGCGGTTGCGGAAGAGGTTACAGCGGCATTTGAAGTCGCTGAGGCTCCGGGAAGCCCCGAAGAGTCCGCAGCGCCCGTGTCGGAATCGATGTCGGCCGATTCCGGTATGCCGACTCTTGAAGAAGAAAGTTCCCGTAAAGAGCTTTTCGATTACGCTGCAGGACAGGCCGGTGCTGAAGACGGCCCGGATGCTTTGACGATGAGCGAAAGCAGGCTTTTTGCAGCGGAAGGCGAGTCCGGTGTCAGTGCGTCCGACACCCCAGAGGAAGAAGTGCACCGCGCCGAAAAGACAGGAATTGCACCTGACGAAGCCGATGAGCACGAAGGCATAAATGCTGTTGTGGATGCATCAAGTGATGCGGGAGAGTATTTCGAGTCAAAGCTCAAGGCACTCATCGGAAAGAGCTGCACCAAGCTTTCAACCGAAAGGGATTCGGACGGAACCGGAAACGAGTCCGGGATTCTTTTGAAGTTCAAGGTAAACTATGCCGACGGATCCTTTGAGATTCATTCTCTCTGGGCTGACGGGGTTTATTCAATCCTCAGGCGCTTCCCCGCAGACGACGCCTACAGTGAGACCGATTACATCACGCTGGATCTTGACGCGTTCCTCAACGAGCTTGTAAATATGATTAATTAGACAGCCGGAATTTTCGGCACAATGTTTGACGATGAAACGTCCCGGCCGGAGCCGGGGCGTTTTGCGTACTATCGCGACACATAGAATTGACGATTCCTGTTTTGTGGGATATTATTTAAAGAGTGTATTCTGTAAATACAATATGAGTATAAATGATATGCTCCGGCATCTTTATGCCCGAGTCAGAAGAAAAAGAAAGCGTAATTCGGGAGGGAAACATGGGAAAGGTTGGTAAGTTTGTACTGGAGACAACGCTTGCTGCGGGAGCGGCTATCGGAGCATCAATCCTCTACAATAAATCGGTTAAGGACACGAAGAAGCCTGTAAAGCGTGCCCCTGCAGCCGGTCAGACACCCCCCCGGGAGGCTGACACCGTACAGAGACCCAATTATATTGATGTCCCCATCAGGATCAGTAAAGTATTAAGACCTGTTGAAGGTGCACAGGAGACGAAAGAAAGGCCGATAGCCTTCAGACTTGGGACAGTTGATGTAAAGGGAGTTCCCGAAACAGTAAAGCAGGAAGACATACGCGTTGAGGAGTTTGAGGAGGAACCCGACTACGTTACGATAAAAATCTCCGATGAAATTGAAGAACCCGACGATGAGTATGCGGGAAGTCCCGTCTGGCGTTACGCTGACGAAGAACCGGCAGTACCCGAGACATCAGAAGCGCCCGAACCCGAATTCGGGCCTGAGAATGAGGAAGAGTTCACAGAGTCGGAGCCGGAAGTCGAAGAAGAGTCATTAGAACCCGAGCCTGAGCCCGAAGAGAAGGTCGCAGAACCCGAGCCTGAAGTCAGAACCGGGTTTGCCGGGTCTGAACCTGAGGAAGAGGACGACGATCTTGCCGAGTACTTTACCTCTCCGTCGCTGAGATCGGAAGCGGCGGGTGCTGACAGCGGGTTCGAAATGGATGGTCCTGTCGGGAAGCCTGAAAAGATTATGAAAGAAGACGGATTACAGACGGAATCCTTTGAAGAAGAACCCGGGACATGGTCTCAGATGACAGGGTATTCTGAAAAGGCAGACGATGCGGATGACGGAATACTATTCTACAGCACCGATGCTGTTCCTGCGGCAAAGCCCGGGGAATTATCGGGAGTCGAGGAATCGGCGCCTGTGATTGAGCGAGTTTCCGGCATTGAAGACGCGGTAAGAGTTTCTTCCGATCCCGAGGATGATGACAGCGACGATATGACGGATGATTATTATGTCTGATTAAAAAATTGCTATGAGCTCTCACTCATAGCGATTTTTTTTGCTTTATAGGAAAGTACGTCCTATAAAAAAACGCTCGGCCGGGATGCACACCCGCGCGAGTGGAATATGTCGCTGCTGCGACCGGGCCCGGTGCGAGCGTTTCGCAAGCGAAACGCTTTTTTTACTCCGGCTTTGAATTGACCTTCTGGAAGTCTCTGGGGGTTTGGCCCGTGTAGCGCTTGAAGACCTGGCTGAAATAACGATAGTCCGTATATCCTGTCGAATATGCGATTTCCGAAACCTGCATGAGCGTACAGCACAGAAGTTCTTTTGCGTGCTCGATGCGAATCTGATTGAGATATTCGACAAAGGTCATGCCGGCTTCGCGGCGGAACAGGGAACTGAAGTAGGTTGCGCTCAGATTGACATGCTGGGCAACGGTTCCGAGCGAAAGCGTGTCATCCGAATAGTTGAGGGAGATGTACTCCTTTGCACGTTCCACGCTTGAAGTGTGGCTGCCTGAGTGATAGCGCACTCTCCATTCGACACATTGCCTTAGCAGATCGATAAGAAAATCAGTCATGGGCTTGACACCGTTAATCTTCATCATGATGCTGTCCGCATCACCGAAACGTGAGAGGAACTCTTCCTTGGTGATACCTGACATTCTCGAAAATTCACCGCACGAGAGATAGATTTCCATGACTATGTAGTAACGGAGCATAACAGAGTTTAGGCTGTCCGATCCGATGTCGGCCACAAACATGCTGACAGCATGCTGACACTCATCGGGAGAACCGCTTTGCAAAAGCCTCTGAATAGGGGCAGTGTCGATACGATGAAGCATGTTTTCCGAAGAGTCGTTTCTGATGATTTCTCTTGTTTTGCCTGCTAAATTCGAGTTGTCTGAATACATCATAGGCTACACCATAATCCAATCTGAAAAAGCGGTCAGTTATCCTGTTTTGTGCAAGGAGCCGTTGAGTTCCTGACGATGAGGTCGGGGACAAAAAGTCTGTCCTCGGGCATGAGCTTCGGGTTGTCAATCATTTCCAGAAGCTTGATTGCGGCGCACTCGCCAAGTGCCTGGTGAGGATGACGTACGGTTGTGATGGGTACTTCGCAGATTCTTGAAAGCTTGGAATCATCCATGCCTGTGATAGAAAGATCCTCGGGAACACGGATGCCTCTTCGCTTGCAGAAGTCGAGAAGCTTTACTGCTATGTTGTCATTATAGCATACAATTGCTGTTGAGCGGTTAACAAGTTCTTCGATTCTGTTTTCCGAAGCTTCGAAGAAATCACTTCTTTCATTTGTCGCATACCAAAGCACATTCTGCTCAGCATTTTCAATCCCGTGAGCAAGAAAACTGTCAAGGTAACCCTGATAGCGCTTGTGTCCCTGAACATCATCGAGGAGCATAATCGCACAGATGTCTTTGTGCCCGAGACTGAAGAGATAATCCGTAACGATTCTTCCGGCTTTCGTATCATCCATTGATACATAAGGGTACTCTGACCAGGGATATTTCGCATTGAAGAAGACAATCGGAATACCCTTGGCCTTAAACTTATCATACAAATCCATGTTAGGATTGGGGAGAGCACTTTTTGACGGCTCGACAATAAGCCCGCAGATGTCACGTTCGAGCAGTGCCTTTAATGCACGGGATTCCTCAGCGACCTGGTTTCTTGTGATCGAGAGCTGCATTGTGGCGTTCCTGTCACGAAGAACATGTTCGATGCCCGTGAAGATGCTTGGAAAAATGTAGTCACTGAAATATGTGGAAACAACTCCGAAATTGAGAGCTGAGGGAAGCTTTACCTGACCGCCGGTATTTACAAAAGTACCGCTGCCGCGTTTCCTTGTAATAATGTTCTGGCTTTCGAGTGTGTTAAGTGCCTGGCGGACTGTCTGGCGGCTGACACCGTGGATGTCACAGAGCTCGTTTTCCGAATAGAAATGATCACCTTCGGAAAGCTGTCTTTCATTTATGATATTTTTTGCCCACTCTACGATGGCCAGATACTTAAAATTACCCATTTGAATTGCCTCTTGAAAAATTATGGTACAACTGATTGGGGTTGTAATGGTTTTTTGCCAACATGTTGTTGATCTGAGACAGACTATACATAGGAAGTCGCAAGATATAAAACAAAAAACGACAGAAATACCAATATCAACCTCTAACATTGTATTGTAAACAGTACAAGTTGTCAATACAAAATTGTAACAAATCTGGCGAGTTGTCACATTAAATTACGCAGTTGTAACTAATTTTGACCAACTTGTAACATGAACTGTGATAAAAAGAGCGCGACCGTAAAAAATTAAACAAACATCATAAAATAATCAGTATACTTGTACGCACAATTTGTATATGATACTGGTATGCAAATGATCAAAAGGCTAAGAGGAGAACACTTTTCAGGTACAACCTGACAGGTGAGCGATCGGCCGAAGGATTATGCAGCAGTGTATTATCACTTTATTATTCCAAAAGGGAGGAACGTTATTATGAAGAAGTTATTATCAATCGTACTCGTTCTTGCTCTCTGCGTAGCTTGCTTAGCAGGCTGTGGCAGCAAGAAGGAAGAAGCAGCAGCTCCTGCACCCGCTCCTGCAGCAGAGAAGAAGGAAGAAGCACCTGCTCCCGCAGCAGAGAAGAAGGAAGAGGCACCCGCTCCCGCAGCAGCAGAGCCCGCTCTCATCAAGCTTGGCATCATCAACAATGATCCCAACGAGTCCGGTTACCGTACAGCAAACTGCAACGACATGACCAGAACCTTCACAAAGGAAGCAGGTTATGACGCACAGTTCTTCTACAGCCTTAAGAACGATGAGCAGATCGCAGCAGCTCAGAAGTTCGTACAGGATGAAGTAGATTACCTCCTTCTCTCAGCAGCAGGAACAGCTGGCTGGGAAGGCGTTCTCACAGATGCTAAGAATGCAGGCATCAAGGTTATCCTTTTCGACCGTACCATCGATGCTCCCGATAGTCTCTATGAGGCTTCAATCGTATCTGATATGGCTAAGGAAGGCGAGAATTCAGTAGCATGGCTTGCATCACAGGGCCTCAGCGAGTACAACATCATCCACATCCAGGGCGTTATGGGTTCAGCAGCTCAGATCGGCCGTTCAGGTGCTATGGATGCTAAGGTTGCAGCAGAAGCTAACTGGAATCTTGTTACACAGCAGACAGCTGAGTGGAGTGCAGAGACAGCACAGCAGATCGTTCAGGGCGTTATCGACAGCGGCAAGCCTTTCAACGTAATCTATGCAGAGAACGACGATATGGCTAAGGGCGCTTGCATGGCTCTTGACAAGGCTAACATCAGCCACGGCGTTGGCAAGGATGTCATCATTATGGGTTTTGACTGCAACCACTGGGCTCTTGAAGAGCTTCTTGCAGGAAACTGGAACTTCGATCAGCAGTGTAATCCTTTCCAGGCTTCATACATTGATTCCATCATCAAGGATCTTGAGAATGGCAAGGCTCCCGCACAGAAGGTTGTTGTTATGGACGAGAAGGGCTTCGACGCTACAACAATCACACAGGCTGACGTAGACAACTACGGAATCTAATGTGCAAATTGCAAATAGTTAAGTAAGTTCAGGGCGCGAGGTACGGTTGACGGATTGTGTATCCGCACTTCGCGCCCTTTCTATGCCTGATGGCATGGGAATGCATTTGGGCGAATTTAGAAATGTGAATTACAACAAGAGGGAGGCGAATAACATTGGAAGAAGGCGTAATTCTTGAAATGAGAGGAATATGCAAATACTTCCCCGGTGTTCGCGCTCTTCAGGATGTGGACTTTACCCTGCGTGGGGGAGATATTCACGCTTTGATGGGCGAAAACGGTGCCGGTAAGTCAACACTTATCAAGGTACTTACAGGTGTTTATGGAAAGGATGCAGGGCAGATTTTTTTGAAGGATCACAACGGTCCGGTCATGATTAAATCTCCCCAGGATGCTCAGAATCTCGGCATCAGCACAGTTTATCAGGAAATCACTCTCTGTCCGAACCTTACGGTTGCAGAGAATATGTATATAGGAAGAACAGGTCAGAGTGTTGTGACCAATTGGGGCAGGATGATGAAGGACGCAGGAAAAATCCTTGAGTCACTCGGAATCCCGGCTCTTCCCAACCAGCAGTTGGGAAGCTGCTCTATCGCAGTTCAGCAGATGGTTGCTATTGCGAGAGCGGTAGATATGGATTGTAAGGTTCTGATCCTTGACGAGCCTACTTCGTCTCTTGATGAGCAGGAGGTCGAAAAGCTTTTCGGTCTCATGAGAGATCTGAAGGCAAGAGGAGTCGGAATTATTTTCGTTACACATTTCCTTGAGCAGGTTTATGAGGTCTGCGACAGGATTACTGTTCTTCGTGACGGTATGCTTGTAGGCGAGTACGTCATCGAAGATCTTCCGAGAGTACAGCTTGTCTCGAAGATGCTTGGCAAGGAGCTTGACGATCTTGCCGAGATTAAGAAGGACGGTGGTCTTGCTTCCATCGATCAGAACTCCGAGCCTGTATTTGAAGCAGAGAACCTTTGCAGCGTTGCAGGCATCAAACCTTTCAACTTCCACATTAAGAAGGGCGAGGTTAACGGCTTTACCGGACTTCTCGGTTCCGGACGAAGCGAGTGCGTTCGCGCAATCTTCGGAGCTGATAAGGTAACGAGCGGAAAGCTCAAGATGAACGGAAAGTCAATCAAAATCAGCAAGCCTCTTGATGCCATGAAGAACGGCATCAGTTATCTCCCCGAGGACAGAAAGAACGACGGTATCGTAGGCGATCTTTCCGTAAAGGAGAACATCATTCTTGCACTTCAGGTTATGAAGGGCTTCTTCAAACCTTTTTCAAGGGCAAAGGCAGAGGAGTTTGCTCAGGAGTACATCAAGCTTCTTGACATCAAGACAGCTTCGAGCGAGACACCTATCAAGTCTCTTTCAGGCGGTAACCAGCAGAAGGTTATCCTTGCAAGATGGCTTCTCGCAAATCCCGAGTATCTGATTCTCGATGAGCCCACAAGAGGTATCGACATCGGTACCAAGGTTGAAATCCAGAAGCTTGTACTCAAGCTTGCTGACGAGGGAAAGAGCGTCACCTTCATTTCTTCCGAAACGGACGAGATGCTTCGTACCTGTTCAAGGCTTGTCGTAATGCGTGACCGTAAGGTTGTCGGCGAGCTCACAGGCGAAGATCTTAACCAGAATAAGATTATGACTACTATAGCGGGAGGTGAAAACGAATAATGAGCGAAAAAGCAGCTACTTCAACAAATAAAGTTGCGGATTTCTTCAGGAGCATCGTTAAACAGCAGATTTTCATCCCTATCGCAGCTTTACTTATTCTCGTTATTTTTAACCTCATCGCCGACCCTTCCTTCTTTGCCATCGACATGAAGGAATCAAGCGGTGGATTCATGGTACTTTCAGGATACCTCATCACTATTCTTGATAACGGTTCCGAGCTTGCGATTCTGGCAATCGGTATGACACTCGTTACCGCAGCTTCAGGCGGACAGGACATCAGCGTCGGCTCTACAATCGCTATTGCCGGCAGCGTTATCCTGAGAGTTCTTTGCGGAAGCAACTCAAGACCTGAAGAGATGCAGGCACCGATTATTGTAGCAGTACTTGTGGCATGCGTAGTCGCAATGCTCTTTGGTGCATTCAACGGTGCACTTGTTGCCTGGTTCAGGATTCAGCCCATGGTCGCTACTCTGATCATGTACACGGCAGGCCGTTCAATCGCAGCCTGGATTAACAACAACGAGCTTCCGATTATCAAGGATGCAGAGTTTGGCTATGCAGGAAACTTCATTCCCGGAGTTCCGCTTCCCACACCTGTTTTCATTGCCATCGCATGCATGATCGTTATTTTCCTTGTCCTCAAGTTTACAAACCTTGGCCTTTACACTCAGGCAGTTGGTATCAATTCCAAGTCTTCAAGACTTAACGGTATCAATCCCGAGTTTATCAAGTTCCTCTCATATGTTATCTTAGGACTTTGTGTAGCAATCGCCGGCTGGATTAAGGTAAGCCGTCTTTCAACCATCAACTACTCCGTAGTTGCGAAGGACATTGAGATGGATGCCATTCTTGCGGTAGCTCTCGGCGGAAACGCACTTAGCGGCGGTAAGTTCAACATGGGCGCATCAATTCTCGGTGCTTATGTTATCCAGTTCCTTACCACGACTCTTTTCAAATTCAATGTTACATCAAGTGCACTTCCTGCATATAAGGCAGTTGTCGTAATCCTTCTCGTTATCATGAGTGCTCCTTCCGTAAGAGAGAAGCTCAATGACATGAAGAAGAGGTTTGCTCCCGCCAAAACAGCAAAGGAGGCGAACTAGTATGTCAACAAAACCGATTACAAAAGAATCAAAGCAGAAGAAGGTACCGATTTCCGATACAAATCTTCTTTTAAGCATTACGATTATCGTATTCTTCGTAATGTACGTCTGTGCAGTAGTATTTTTGAAGTCCGGCTTTTTAAAGCCTCAGACTTTCCTCAACATGCTTAATGAGAATGCCGCTCTTATCGTTTTGTCAATCGGTATGAGTATGGTTATGATCACAGGCGGTATCGATATTTCCGTTGGCCAGGTTACAGCACTTGTCTGCATGAGCTGCGCTGTTCATCTTGATTTCAAGGGCGGCAGCGTTATTACGGCAATGCTCCTCGCTCTTGCCATCGGTCTTGCATTCGGTGCGGTACAGGGCTTCATTGTTGCCTACCTTGACATCCAGCCCTTCATTGTTTCGCTTGCAGGTATGTTCTTTGCAAAGGGCATGACAACAATCGTCAATGCCACACAGTTCAACGTAGCCAATCCTGAATTCCAGGCCCTTAAGAACACAAGAGTAATCGTTCCCGGACTTGGTTCAGTAAACAAGAAGGGTATCTACATTGATGCCTATGTTGAAATCGGAGTTCTTGTTGCTCTCCTTGTTGTCGTTGCGTTCTTCTTCATTATGCGCTGGACAAAGCTCGGACGCAGCTTCTACGCAGTAGGCGGAAACAACCAGAGTGCAAACATGCTCGGTATCAACGTTAAGAGGACAAAGTTCATGTCTCATCTCTTTTGCGGTCTTTGTGCAGGAATCGGCGGTTTCGTCTACTTCATGCATGTAGGCTCCGGATCACCGTCCCATGCAGCCGGTGCCGAGATGAATGCCATTGCATCCTCCATCATCGGAGGAACGATGCTCACCGGTGGTGTCGGCAATCTTGCAGGAACCTTCTTCGGAGTTCTCTCGCTCAGTACGATTAAAAACATCGTAGCATCACTCGGACTTGATGAAGCATGGTGGACCAACATCACTGTTGCAGCCATGATCTGCATCTTCCTTGTTGTTCAGAGTATCGTGCTTTCACGTAAGAATTCAAACAAGGTCTGATATTTTTAAACCAGGAGGAGATTATGGACACAGCTAGTCAGATAGAAAACGGAAGTGCTTTCCTCGGAATAGAGCTCGGCTCGACGAGAATCAAGGCGGTACTCATTGACACGAATCACGCACCCATTGCTTCAGGTGATTTCACCTGGGAAAATGAGCTCGCAGACGGTCTCTGGACTTATTCCCTCGACGCGGTGGCAGCAGGTCTCAAGGCCAGCTACAAGGCATTAAAGGATGATGTTAAGGATCGCTACGGCATCACATTAAAGAAGCTCGGCGGACTTGGCATTTCAGCCATGATGCACGGTTATCTTGCGTTTGATAAGGACGGAAAGCTCCTTGTTCCTTTCAGAACATGGAGAAACACAAACACGGGAAAGGCGGCTGCAAAGCTCTCAGAGCTTTTCGGCTTCAACATTCCGCTTCGCTGGAGTATCAGTCACCTCTATGAGTGTATGCTTGACAACGAGCCCCATGTAACTTCAATTGCTTCGGTTACGACGCTTGCGGGTTATGTTCATGAAATCCTTACCGGGAAGCATGTTCTTGGCGTAGGCGACGCATCCGGAATGTTCCCGATCGACAGCACCATTCTTGACTATGACAAATCGATGGTTGCTAAGTTCGACGAGCTTGCAGAGGATATGCCCTGGAAACTCACTGATATTTTTCCGAAGGTTCTCCCTGCAGGTGCGGACGCAGGAACCCTCACCGAAGCGGGAGCACGTTTCCTAGATCCCGACGAAGACCTCGAAGCCGGCAACAAGGTGGCTCCTCCTGAAGGCGATGCGGGAACCGGTATGGCCGCAACCTGCAGCGTAAAGCCCGGGACCGGAAATGTATCGGCC
>JAZLIL010000140.1:0-27221 GCA_045617405.1 Lachnospiraceae bacterium
CTTGGAAGGCTAGTGCTCTACCATTGAACTACACCCGCATGCTCTTAACGACGCAAGGCATATTATATATTATTGAAAAACGATTGTCAACAGGATTTTTGAAGAATTTGAAGCATCGCGCGAAGGCCCTTGCCGCGGTGGCTGATTGCGTTCTTCGCCTCAGGCGAAAGCTCGGCCGAGGTGCATCCGTACTCCGGCAGGAAGAAAATCGGATCGTATCCGAAGCCGTTCTCACCCGCCCATTCATATGAAATACGTCCTACCATTGTCCCACGCACTGTAAATTCTCTTCCGTCGGGGAGAACCGCCGCGATTGCGGCGACGAATCCGGCACTTCGCTTCTCATCGGGAACACCGTCAAGAAGTTCGAGAATCTTTCCGCACTTTTCGGAATACGGCGTATCAACGCCCATCCAGCGTGACGAGTAGATTCCGGGCTCCTTATTAAGATAGTCGACTTCAAGGCCCGAATCGTCCGCCATAACAACGCATCCGGAAAGCGCACGCACTTCCCTGCATTTTTCATAAACGGCCTTCGCCTTCAAAAGCGCATTCTCCTCAAAGGTCGCTCCCGTCTCGTCGACATCGGCAAATACTCCGGCCTCTTTCATGGAAAGCACTTCATATCCCTCGAAGATCTGCCTGACCTCACGTAACTTATCCTTGTTGCTTGTTGCAAAAATTATTTTGTTCATTATTTCCTCCCGCCCGGTGTCAGGTCAAGGTATAACTGCCATCTTCCGGGCAGCCTGTGTGCCTTGACCCGACACCGTACGCTTATTTCCGCTCCTCTATTACCTTGAACAGCTCAGCCGCTATTGCATCGTGGTTTTCCGGATTCGAAAGGAAGGTGCGCTCCGCCGTGTTTGAGAGGAAGCCGCACTCTACGATTACACTCGGAACAAGTGTATCGCGAAGCAGCATGATGTTGTCGCGCGCAACGATGCCGCGGTTCCTGAATCCTGTAGCCCCGGCGCACGCGATACACATTTCGGCTGCAAAACGCTCACTCGCGGGAACGCATGAGGCGTAGAGCACCTCGGTTCCCGACATTGACGCGCTGTCCGAAGAATTGCAGTGAACCGAAAGCATCAGATCCGCCTGAAGGTTGTTGGCAAGCTCAAGGCGCTGCGAATGCGTCACCGTGCTGTCGTCAAGCCGCGTGTAGTAGACCTTGACACCTTTGAGCCTGGAAAGATACCGCTTAAGGCACATGACGATTCCGAGGTTGATATCCTTCTCGCGGCAGTCCTCGCCGCCCGTAATCGTACCCGGATCCTCACCGCCGTGTCCCGCGTCAACCACGATTATTTTGTCGTAGAGCTCCCTCGGCCTGTAGCACTCAACAAAGACGAATTCACCGTCATCCCACATATCAAATTCGTAGGTGTCATAAAACTGCAGTGACAGCGCCGTCTCGTTCTTATCATAATCCGACTTCACGCTCATCGCCGCAAGAAAATCAGCATCAGCCGGCATATCAAAGGCGAACCCGGTGCCTTCTGCTCCGGCCGCCCCGTCAATTCCGCCATCGTATTCTGCCCCGGGTGCCTCGTCAATTCCGTCATCGCCCTCCGACGTATCGTCTGCCTCGTCGAAGTAATTCGGAATCTTGTCATCGAGACCACTCACGTAAGTGACGGGAGTGAGATTCTGTGTCCGGAAGATTTTCTCATCAGCAATCCTGACCACGGGAAAGTCCGTTGTTCCGACGATTGCACCCGCACGCGAGAACGTAATGTCAAGCCGGCGATCAACAGGGGAATCCGCCATGCTGACAACCGAGCCGAAAAGAGCGGACGGTTTTCTGATAATAAGAAGTTTTCCCGACTTTGACTCCGTTTCGAGGATTTCAGATGGGAAATCAGACTCCGCCGATTTGCCGTTTTCACCTTTTGCGAACGCATCCGAAGAGTCCCCGTCTCCGCCGGCCTCTGCGAGATTCCGGTACAAATCGCCAAAAATCCCTGCGCTGTTCGCGGAAGAATCGTTCGCAAAGCTTCCGGAGCCGACACCGTTCTTTTCGAAAAGCCCCTTTGTCGCATCAACCGGTTTTGACAAGCCGCAAAAAGCCAGCACAATAACCACTATAAATATGAAAACAGAAGCCACAAGGCTCCAGATTAATACCGGTGAGAGTTTTTTCATGATTACCTCGAAATTCCGGTCAGTGTCAGGTCAAAGTATACAAACTGATACTTGGCCCGACAGTGTGCATGCGGAAAAACCGACGGAAAACGCCAAATGTTTTCCCCGGTATTTCTGCATGCACACTGCCCTTTTTCAATCCCGACACTTTGGCCTGACACCGTTTGCGTACCGTTCAGATTGATTTTACCATAGGTAAAGTATATAATAAACGCAGAAAAAAACAAGCAAATCATTCTGACTGCAAACAGCAAATTGTAAAAGGAATGTGAAGATAATTATTTTTGGGGGTATTTATGGAGAAGGAATATTTTGAACTGACGCAGGAAGACGGATACAAAACCAGGATTTATCCGTGCTTCACAAAGAGTGACCCGCTAGGCAGTGTCGTAATACTTCACGGCATGGCTGAGCATCACGAAAGGTATCAGGGATTTGCCGACTTTCTGAATGCAAACGGATACGATGTTTATATGTACGATCACAGAGGGCACGGACTTGAAAACACTCTCGACGATGTCGGCTTCTTTGCTGAGAACGACGGCTACGAAAAAGTTGTAAACGATGCAATCGGCGTGCTCACCTACGCAAAGGAAAATAACCGGGCTTCGCAGCTCATCATGTTCGGACACAGCATGGGAAGCATCATTGCGCGAAACGTCATGACAAAGTACGACGGGTTCGACAAGGCCGTCATCTGCGGCACCGCAAACCCGAAACCTCCGCTTCCGAAGCTCGGCCTGATGCTCGGCAGCATCATCGCCGCCATCAAGGGCAATCACTACAGAACAGCGTTCATGAATTCGATGTGCATCAACCTCAAGGGCTTCGAGAAGATTTCCGACCGCACGGCTTTCGACTGGCTCACCCGCGACAACTCAATCGTCGGCAGGTACATCAACGACCCCTACTGCGGCTACCTGTGCACGGCAGCATTCTACCGCGACATGATGCATTTTTGTGACACAGCAACATCGTCGAAGAAGCTTAGAAACGTCAGCACAGATCTTCCTATCCTTATTATATCAGGTGCTGTCGATCCCGTCGGAGGCTACGGCAAGGACGTCGCGCGCCTCTACGACCAGTACCAGAATTTCGGCTTCAAGAACGTCGAGTGCATCATCTACGAAGACTGCAGGCACGAGCTCCTCAACGAATTAAATAAGGAAGAGATAATGAACGATATACTGAAGTTTTTGACAACAGGGGGACAGGGTCAGGTCAAAGCATAAAGAGTGAAAAGGGCAGTGTGCATCACGAAAAACCGACGGAAAACGCCAAATGCTTTCCCCGGTTTTTCTGTGCATGCACACTGCCTTTTGCGATTTGTGTCACATCGACCTGACCACCGCAAACGCTGCTCCGCTACCGCTCCGAAGGTTTCGGACCCATGTAGGAGTAGAGATAGGTCTTGATCATGCCGTTGTAAATCTTACGGTTCTTGTCGGCCTTGCGGCCGATGTACTTCTCTGCATCCCCGTAGCTTGTGATGATGAAATACGACCAGGAATCAAGTGCACTGAAGGCTTTTCCAATCTCTGTGTAGAGATACGGAAGAGCCTCTTTTTCTTCGAGGCGCTCGCCGTAGGGCGGATTTGTGATGATAAAGCCGTACCTCTTCGGGTGAGAAAGATCCCTGACATCTCGCTGCTGAAGGTGAATCCGGTTTTCATATCCGGCCAGACGCGCATTTGCGCGTGCCGAACGGAGAACCTCCTCATCAATGTCGTAGCCCTGAATCGAAAGGCGGCAATCGCGGATCACGCGGTCGTTGGCCTCGGCGAGGGCGCGTTTGTAAGGCATGGGACCCATGAAATCCCATGTCTCGTAGAGGAAATGACGGGCGATGCCGGGTGCCGTGTCGGTACCGATCATGGCCGCCTCGATGGGAATCGTACCGCTCCCGCAGAAGGGATCGACAAGAATCCTGTCACGGTTCCAGGGCGTAAGAAGAATGATTGCTGCGGCAAGAGTCTCCGTAATGGGCGCTTTTGCCGTCATTTTTCTGTAACCGCGCTTATGAAGAGATGTCCCGGAAGTGTCGAGTCCCACGATTACCTCGTCCTTGAGAATTGAAATCCTCACGGGATACTCCGCACCATCCTCATCAAACCAGCTGATGCCGTATTTTTGCTTCAGCCGCTCAACCATGGCTTTTTTCGTAATGGACTGAATGTCAGAAGGGCTGAAAAGCTTACTCTTTATGGAGTTCGCCTTCGTCACCCAGAATTTTCCGTTCTTCGGAATGAACTGCTCCCAGGGGAGCGCCTTTATTTTCTCAAAGAGCTCGTCAAAGGTCTCCGCGCGAAATCGCCCGACCTGAATCATAACTCTTTCCGTTGTGCGAAGGAACATATTGGCACGCGCAATGGCAGCCTCATCGCCCATGTAGGTGACACGGCCATCTTCAACCAGCCTGATCGTAAGACCAAGATTCGTTAATTCTCTTTTCAGCACTGCCTCCATGCCGAAATGACACGGTGATACTAAAGTATATTCCATAATTCCTCCGGGGATTTTGTTTTCCGGAACTAGTACATCATCCTGCAAATAACCAGACCAAATAACTTGCCTAAATTTCCGCCTGCTTCATCAGAAAAACTTGACATAGCCCGCTACGCCTGCGTTTTTCTTCTTTGCAGGACGAAAATTTATTCTGCGTTTTTGGTCTAGTTAATTTTGGGACGCTGTACTAGAAAGACCGGAACGGAAACGATGAAGACGATCCGGATGAGTTCTTTCTGTTTTCTCTGTAGAAGTCGTTTATATCCATGGGATCACAGCAGTCAAGGTCGGCAAGATAGCTGATCTTGAGGGCAAAGCTCATCCCCTGGTTCTCGGTGTAGCTCAGTGTGTTGATTCCGATCACAATGCCGTACTTGTTGAACAGCGGGCCGCCGGAGTTGCCGCTCGTCACGGGAGCGTCCATCTGGATGTAGCTGACGCCGTCCTCGACTCGGGTGCTTGCCGAAACAATACCCGACGAAAATGTGTCTGTGTAATAGAGCGGGCTTCCGAGGGTGTAAATCTTCTCACCTGCCTTCGGAACGTAGCGGCTGTCAAAAAGAAGGACGTTGTAGTTTGGTTCCTTGACGCGCAGGATCGCGCAGTCGGCCTCCTCGTTGAAGTCGACAAGCTCCGTAACCGTGTAAGCGTTTCCGCTGTAATCCTTAATCGTAAGATTCACGGCGTTCTTAATTACATGATAATTCGATACAACAAGGTTCTGGTCCATAAACCAGCCGGAACCGGTCGAAGTTGAGCCGCTCGCGTTCTGATTCATGATCTCAACCATGGCACCTCTTGCATAGGCGTAGATGTCTTCCGGTGTCTTCTCGTCCATGACGCCGCTGCTCGAATCGAAGCCCTTCTCTTTTATTATGGACGCATTGTAAACCTGCTGGGAAATCTTGTATTTGCCTGCTGTTCTTGCAAGCTGTTCCATAAGAGTTGATGCGGTTGAACGTTTCAGATTGTCAACGTACTTTGTTTCAAGCGCAAAATTCAGGTTCTGACCTGCCGTTACCGTAAGCGTGATGATTCCGCAGTATTGACCGTATCTGTTGATAATCGGACCGCCGCCCGAGCCGACCGAAGTCGGAACAGTAACCTGAACGTAATCGTACCCGTCCAGCTCGCGCTTTGCACGTGATACATTGCCCCTTGAGAATGTCGCGGAATATCCGAGAGGACTTCCGAGAGCATAGACCTCCTCGCCGGTCAGAACTTTTGCCGCACGCGTCAGCACATCGTCGTTTTGTTCAACCGTCCTGAAGAGGATCAGGTCAGATGCCTCATCGTACGCAACAACACTGTCGATTGTATATGACTTTTCGTTGTAATCAACGATAAGAATCTTTGTCGCCGAATCAACAACATGGTAGGCAGTAAGAAGAAGCCGGTCGCCAACAAAAAAGCCGGTACCGATGTAGGGATTGTTTCCGGCATCGATGCACCCGATTTCAACAACAGCATCATAACAGTTATCAAAGACCTTCTCTGCCTTGTAGCTCTTCTTCTTTGCAAGAATCAGCTGAACCTTGAACTTTTCGGAGCCAAGCGAAACCGTGAGAAGCGCTTCCCCCGTCTTCATAGCCTTTACGTCAACAAGTGCATAGCCGTAAGCATCAAACCCGCCGAGCTTCACCTCTGCCGCCTTTTCATCGTCAAGCCTGAAAGTCACCTTCGACTGAAGCTCTTTTTCGGGCACCTGAATGACAAAGCTTCCCTCCGGCCTTGCCCAGACACGCTCCACCTCGACCTTGAAGGACTTCGGCTGTTTCGCCGGAGTGTACTTCTTCGCTGCGGTCTTTGATGCCTCAGCCGTGTTCCCGGCAGCAAAGACGCACGAAACGGGCGCCGTTGTCAGGCACATTGCAAGAACCAGGGCTATGCTCAGTCCCTTAATCCATGTTGATAAATTTCTTTTCATATTAAATACGCCTCCATTAAGAGCTACTAGCCGGTGCAATTTGACCTTTACAGAGCACTCCGAAATGAGCCGCTGACCAAGCCCCCGGTATTTGGGCGTTGCCTACAGCACTTTCGACAGGAAGTCGCACAGACGGGGATCCTTCGGACGGGTGAAGAATTCCTCGGGAGTGTTCTGCACGACAATACGCCCGCCTGCCATGAAAATAACACGATCTGCGACTTCGCGCGCGAAACCCATCTCGTGGGTAACAACGACCATCGTCATGCCCTCGCGCCCGAGTTCCTTCATGATATCAAGAACCTCGCCGACCATCTCGGGATCGAGTGCCGATGTCGGTTCGTCAAACAGCATTACGTCGGGATCCATGGCGAGTGCGCGCACGATGGCGATTCTCTGCTTCTGGCCTCCGGAGAGCTGGTTCGGGAACGAATTGCAGCGGTCGTCAAGTCCGACACGGTGCAAAAGCTCGAGAGCCTTCTCGGTCGCCTCCGACTCGCTCTTTCCCTGAAGCTTCATCGGAGCGATAATCATGTTTTTCAAAATTGTCATATGCGGGAAAAGATTAAAATGCTGGAATACCATTCCCATCTTCTGCCTGTGTTTATTGAGGTCGACCGACTTATCGGTTATATCAACACCTTCAAAAAGCACTCTTCCGTCCGTAGGCATCTCGAGAAGATTGAGTGAACGAAGGAAGGTCGATTTTCCCGAACCGGACGGTCCGACAACAACCACTACCTCGCCGCTTCTGATTTCTTCACTGATTCCGTCGAGTGCGACAATCCTTCCGCCGGCGTACTCCTTGCGAAGATTCTCAACCTTGATGAGCACCTCGCCCTTCTTTACTCCGGACTCGTTTTTTTCAACAAGGCCCTTTACTTCAGATCCGGAAAGTGAGCTTCCCTGAAGCTTTTCATATCCCTGATTACTTGTGCTTCTTGTGTTCTTCATTTCGTCTCAGCCTCCTCTCCAGTAAACCAACGAGCTTCGTCAGAATCATGACGAGAGCCAGATAGATGAGCGCAACCACGATGAGCGGTGTAAACGCATCATATGTCTGGCTTCTGATGACGTCTCCGGCCTTGGTGAGATCCTGCAGTGCGATGTAACCTGCGATCGAGGTCTCCTTCAAAAGTGAGATGAACTCGTTGCCAAGAGCGGGCAGGATGTTCTTGACCGCCTGCGGGATAATGATGTACCACATAGTCTGAACGTAGCTGAATCCAAGGCTTCTGCCCGCCTCGAACTGCCCGTTGTCAACCGACATGATACCCGAACGCACGATTTCGGCAACATAGGCCGCGGAATTGATACCGAACGCAAAGATTGCGGTGACGCTCTTGTCAATGTTGACAGAAGCAAAAACTACGAAATATATGAGAAGAAGCTGCACCATTACGGGCGTGCCTCTGATTACCGTGGTATAGATGGTGCACATAAAGTTCAGCACTTTTAGTTTTCCGGTCTTGTCGCAGGTTGACTTGATCGTGGCGATAAGAATGCCGAGCACCAGTCCGATGACAAGTGCAAGAAGCGACACTTTCAATGTTACGCCAAGGCCGTTAACGATGTACTTCCAGCGGTCCTTGGTAATGAAGTTCGTTGTGAACTTCTCAGCAATACTTAAATACATTATACCCATTCTGTTTCTCCGAACAGCGAATGCTGCGAATCTTCTATCGACCCCCGGGGACCCGGGAGTCTGTTTACTTTGTCTTTCTGATGCAAAAAGCCCGACCACGAGAGCCGGGCTTTAATAACTGACGGATTACTCGTTTACGATGATAACCTGTCTTCCTGTGTAGTAGGAATCGGTGAAATCTACTGACTGCTTACGCTCGTCGGTAACTGTAAGACCTGCCATTGCGATGTCTGCCTTACCTCCCTGAACTGCAACGAGAATTGAATCGAAATTCATGTTGTCGATTACGAGATTGTAACCGCAGACGTCACAGACAGCGCGCATGAAATCAGCATCGAGACCAACTATCTCATCACCTTCAAAGTACTCATAAGGAGGGAACTCGGCGTTTGTTGCCATAACAAGGTCGCCCTTTCTCTCAACATCGGTCTTTATCTGATAGCGTCCAACGCTCTCGTCACCGCCGATGTAGTAATCAACGATTTTCTGGAAGGTTCCATTGTCCTTAAGTTCGTTCATGGCATCGTTGATTTCCTTTGTGAGCTCAGGCTTCTCCTTGTTGAGTGCGCCTGCATACTCCTCAAGGGTGAAGTCCTCGGGAAGGATCTTGATGCCCTTTGTCTGGCTTACGAAAACCTTTGCGGGCTGGTCATCGATAACAACTGCGTCAACCTTGCCCTGAATAAGTGCCTGAACAGCTTCGAATCCCTTATTGTAACGTTCTACGGATTCCTCGCCGAACTCATCGGCTACGTAGAAATCTCCTGTGGTTCCTGACTGAACGCCAATCTTCTTTCCCGCAAGATCGTCCCTCTTTTCAATCTTGGGTGCATCACCCTTCTTCTCTTCCTGCTTTGCGGAACCACACGCGCAAAGAGAAAGTGCAAGTGCAAGTACGAGCACAACTGCTAAAAACTTTTTCATGATTAACTCCTTTCAAAGGCGCCGCTCAACCGACCTCCCCAACTGAATTATTATAGCACGAATAAATATGCAAATCAAGAAATTATAATGCGAAGCTCCCGAAGAGCCAATGCTAACGGCAGCGGGCAGCAAACAAGGTCCCGGGGAGACGGGACCTTGAAAGAAAAGAAAAGTTTATGTATTGTATTCGCAACGGGGCGCGAGGCAGCACTCCGATTGCGACCGTCAGCCTTTTACGGATCCTGCGGTAACGCCCTTGATGATGGACTTGCTTAAGATGATGTAAACCACCATGACCGGAAGAATCGCAAGAAGAATGAACATGTAAACCTTGCCCATGTCAAACTTGGAGTAATCTGCGCTTCGAAGCTGCGCAATCATGATAGGAAGAGTCTTGAGTTCCTTCTTATCAATGAGGAGCGCGGGGATGAAGTAATTGTTCCAGGAGGAAACGAAGGAGAAAATCATCTGTACCGCAAATGCGGGCTTCATAATCGGAAGAACAATTGTATTGAAGGTGTGGAACTCATTGGAACCGTCAATACGTGCTGCCTCGACAAGTTCAAGCGGAAGAACACTCTCCATGTACTGCTTCATGTAGAAGAATACAACGGGAGCTGCAATCGACGGCAGAATCAGAGGAAGATAGTTGTTTGTCAGATTGTACTTGTAGCACATCTGGTAGAAGCCTACTGCCGAAACCTGAGGAGGAATCGTCATGACTGCCATAATAAAAGCAAATGCGGCCTTCTTGAACTTGAAATTGTAGCAATGTATTCCGTATGCTGTCAGGGCTGAGAAGTAGGTGGTGAGAACCGCGCAGGAAGCAGCGATAATGAAACTGTTTCTCATACCTTTCGGAATATTGATAGATGCATCATTCCATGCATTTACAAGGTTATCGATGAAGTGCTCCTGCGGAAGGAGTCTGAAGCCTGCCTGCAGCTGACCGTTTGAACGGGTTGAGTTGATAATCAGCATGTAGAAAGAGAAAAGACACATTGCCGTGAGCAGAATAAGAACCAGGTAGACAATCAGTCTCGAGGTAAAGAGAAGGATTTTGCCTTTGGTGTTTTCTTTGTTATTCATGACCCTCCTCCTTCCTAGCTGTTTCTCTGCTTATTAAGAACACCGTAAACTACGAAGCTCAAAACTGCAGAGATAATGAACATGATGGTACTGATTGCTCCGGCCATACCGAAATTCTTGCTGACCGCAAGATAGTTATTGAGCTGCATGACCATGGTGAAGCTCGTTCTGTCAGGCATACCCTTTGCATTGGTAAGAACCTGAGGAACATCGAACATCTGGAGACCGCCGATCATCGCGGTGATGACGACATATATGATAATTGGCATGAGCAACGGGAAAGTTACTTTCCAGAAAACCTTCCATGAGCTTGCTCCGTCAATGGTTGCCGCTTCAAAGAGTGACTGGTCGATACCCATGATACCGGCCATCAAAACAATCGTGGTATTACCAAACCACATCAGGAAATTCATTAGGGCTATCAGACCCCGGACGGTAATCGTCATACTAAAGAAGTCTACGACCTTGTCGGACCATCCCGCCTGCATAATCAGCTGATTTATAGGGCCGACATTCGAGAAAAGTGTAAAGAAGAGCATTGAGAATGCTGATGCCATAATCAGGTTAGGCATATAAATAACGGTCTTAAAGAAAGGCTGTCCCTTTACATTAAGTCTGTAGCTTGTGAAAAATACCGCAAGCAAAAGTGCAATAATAATCTGGGGAATTGCACCCGAAATCCAGAGAATCACCGTGTTTCCGAAGTACTTGAAAATGTCAATTACGCCGTTCTTATCAGGTGTGAAAAGCTGGATATAATTTGCCAGGCCGACAAAGTTTGGTCCAATCTGCTTAAGTCCGCTTCTGTAGTTTTCAAAGAAGCTGTTGTAGATTGTCAGGATCTGAGGGGCAAATGTACAGCAAAGATAAATAATGAAGAAAGGTGCGATAAAAATGTAGCCCCACTTCGCGTAACTCACGCCCTTATGTTTTGAAGGCATATTGTCATTCTTCAAGGTTGTGTTCCTCCTTTAACATCATCTTACAGGGTAACTGAGGCAAGGCAGATGCCTTGCCTCAGAAACTAATATCACACTATTATCAGGGAGTAACGATCTCAGGATAGGTCTCGTTTACATACTTGTAGAAGTTCTCAAGAGCTTCCTGCTTTGAGCATCCACCCTTGTACCACTCCTGAAGGTTAGCCTGAAGGCCTTCGTTAAGGAGCTGATCATAGTTGGTGTGGTTTTCCCATACAATGTTGTTAGCGAGCTTTGCGAACTCAGCGGTATCATTCTGTCCGTCAAGGATGATTGTGTTACCAAAGCTGGGATCGTTAGCGAACTTCTCAACAACCTTTGTGTTGTTAGGATACTGAGCCTGCTCTGAAACGAGCTTTGAGCAAACATCCTCGTTAATTGTGAATGTCTCGAAGTTATCCTTTAACATTTCCTTGTTGTCTGAACCTGTAGCTGAAAGAAGCCATGTGCCGCCCCAGAAATGAGCTGCGGGACCTTCACAGATTCTCCAGTCACCAACACAACCGTTCTCAGGATCGATTGCATTGCCCATGCAGAAGTTGTAGTACCAAGCAGGTCCAAAGAAGCACATTGTCTTGCCATCCTTGAACATCTGAACGTTCTTCTCATCATCCCAGATACCGGACATAAGTGTGTAACCGTTCTGTGCGAAACGCTCGGTCTGGTCAATCCAGGCTGTGATCTGATCGTCAAACTGAAGGTTGTTGTTAGCGTCTACCCAAGGAGTTGAGCAGTTGTTTGAGAAAGGACGGAATGTCTCAGCAAATGAAGCGGTCATGTAGTAACCCTTAGCCTTAGCCTGAGCTGCAACAGCCTCGAACTTATCCCAATCTGAAAGAGCTGCCTGAACCTCTGCGGGATCATCTGTTCCGAGAACGTCTCTTGCGATTGACTTTCTGTAAATAAGAGCTGAAGGACAGCACTGGAAGGAAACGCCCTTACAAACTCCGTTGGAGTCTGAAGCTGCCTTGATTGTGTAATCATACATTGTGTCAGCGTTCTTGTAGCCGATCTCGTCGATTGACATTGTGAACTCGGAATCAACATACTTGCCGATGTAGTCAGCCTCTGCAAGGAACATATCTACCTTGTCATCATCAGCTGCGTTTGCCTGATTGAGGAGAGCCTCATCAAGCTTCTGCTGGTAAACACCACCGTCTGAAGGATTGATAATCCAGTTAACTGTTACGCCTTCGGGAACCTTGTAGTAAGCTTCAAAGAAGCCCTTGAATTCTTCGTTCCAGGCATAGATGTTGAATACCTTACCCTCTGTAGATGCTGCTGCGGGCTCTGCTGCGGGTGCTGCGGGAGCTGCGGGAGCCTCTTCCTTCTTTTCCTCTGCTGCAGGTGCGGGAGCCTCTTCCTTGGCGGGCTCTGCTGCTTTCTGTCCACATGCACAAAGTGAAAGTACAAGGACAACTGCAAGAAGAAGTGCTAAAAACTTTTTCATAACTTTACCTCCTGTAATTTAGTGATTTAATCTGCGGTATCCGCAGTATCACACAATAGTGACTCCGATTGGGCCGTACATTTTACTCTCTCCCCGCCCAAACGGCTTTGAATCTTCCCTCTCCTAATAAGAAGATTCAGATCGGGTCATTCAAATCCCTGACAGAATCGCCGTCAAGAAGATGACCCTGGATGATGGTTCTGTCGAGAATGGCTGTCTTCGGATGTTCAATCAGCTCGATGAGCTTTGAAGCGGCTGCCATTCCGAGCATTGCCGTGTCCTGCTTGTAGGTCGTGAGAACCGGACTGGTTACTCTCGAGAGATTGATTCCATCATAGCCGGCAACGGAAATGTCTTCGGGAATCTTAAGCCCTGCATCCCTTATTGCATTGAGTCCGCCGATGGCTGAAAAATCATCGGGGAAGAGAATGCACGTCGGTCTGTCGGGAAGTCCGAGAAGATTCATCGTTTCCCTGTAACATGTCGCCGTGTCATGGTACCGGCCTTCGACAACATACTCATCGGGAACTTCAATTCCGAGTCTTTCGCAGGTTCTGTAAAATCCTGTCAGACGGCTCTTAGTAACTGCAGTAAGCTCACCGTGGATAAAGGAAATCTTCCTGTGACCTTTTCCGGCTACATGTTCTGTAAGGGAGGATAGCCCGAGAGCATTGTCGGAAACAACTGCAATCTTGTTATTGAAAACATGATCGATCGTCACAATCGGAATGCCCGACGAAACGAGCTCCATCACCTGAGGGTTGTCGAAGTCCACACAAGCAATGACAACTCCGTCGACTCCCCGGTAGATACAGTGCTGCAGGTACGTCGTGGTTCTTGCACCTACATTCCGATTAATGAAGGTGATGTCGTACCCCGAGCTTTCAGCTTCAACCTTAAGGCTGTCAAGCACACTTGAAAAATACTCGTGAGTAAGTCCGCTGTTCTGCTCATCCACAAAAAGGACTCCGATGTTATAAGTTCTGTTTGTTTTTAAAGCCCTTGCAGCGGAATTGGTCATGTACCCAAGCGCCTCGGCATGATGGACAATACGTTCTTTCGTTGCCTCGCCGATGTCGCTGTGACCGTTCAGCGCCTTGCTGACCGTTGCCACGGATACACCGCACTGTTCCGCGATGTCTTTCATGGATACCATGTCGCAGCACCTCACTTAATCGTTTTCGTGCTCTTAGAATACTCCCCTTTTCAAAAAATTGCAAGACATTTTTACGAGATTTTTTATCTTTTATGAACTTTCTTTACCTGCCGGGTAAAATAAGTGCTTACGAACGGCGTCTTTTCGGGCATTTCGGGCACCCGGTACTTTTTTACTCCATATAAACAAATTTATGCCTTGCTTTTTTTTCGAAAACCTTGTATTGTTTAATGTAACAATTTCGAAAACGTTTTCGTAATACTTGGGAGGTTATCATGAAATTCGGTCATTTTGACGATCAGAGACGTGAATACGTTATTACATCACCCCATACCCCTCTTCCCTGGATCAATTACCTCGGAAGCGATGACTTCTTTACACTTGTTTCAAACACGGCAGGCGGTTACTGTTTCTATAAAGATGCGCGTTTACGCAGGATTACACGCTATCGCTACAATAACTGTCCCCTTGATAACGAGGGCTTCAGGATCTATCTTCGCGACGGTGACACAGTCTGGAACGTCGGACTTCGCCCCACCGAAACGCCCCTTGACAGCTACGAATGCCGTCACGGCATGGGCTACACCGTTATCAGCGGTTCCTTAAACGGTATCGTGGCATCTCAGACAATGTTTGTGCCGAAAAGCGAGAATTGTCTGCTTAACCGTTTAACCATTAAGAACACAACCGACACCGAAAAGTCGATTAAAGCATTCCCCTACGTAGAATTCTGCCTCTGGGATGCCAATGACGATGCAACAAATTTCCAGCGCAACTACTCAATCGGCGAGGTCGAGATTGAAAACAATGCAATCTACCATAAATCGGAGTACCGTGAGAGAAGAAACCACTATGCAGTGTTCTTCAGCAACGTAAAGACCGATGCCTACGACACCTCGCGTGACGCTTTCATAGGAACATACGGCACTCCCGCTCATCCGGATGCAGTTTTCGGAGAAGGCTGCACAAACTCATGGGCGCACGGCTGGCAACCCGTGGGTGCCTTTGAATTCGACCTTACTCTCGCTCCCGGCGAGGAGACGTCAATCATCATCGGACTTGGCTACATTGAAAATGACAAAGACAGCAAGTTTATTGCTCCGAACGTTATCAATAAGGCAAAGGCCTGTGACCTCATCGCGAAATTTACAAACGATGCGCAGTTTGACAACGCCTTTAATATTCTTAAGGAGTTCTGGGATTCACTTCTTGCTCACTACACTATCGAAAGTGCCGATCCCAAGCTCAACCGCATGGTAAACATCTGGAACCAGTACCAGTGCATGGTTACCTTCAACATGAGCCGTTCCGCAAGCTACTTTGAGAGCGGAGTCGGCCGCGGAATGGGCTTCAGAGACTCCTGCCAGGATCTTCTCGGCTTCGTTCACATGATTCCCGAAAAGGCAAGGGAGCGAATCCTCGACATCGCAGCCACACAGTTTGCCGACGGAAGTGCCTACCACCAGTACCAGCCGCTCACGAAGCGCGGCAATCTGGCTGTCGGCTCAGGCTTCAACGACGATCCGCTCTGGCTGATTGCAGGCGTTGATGCCTATCTTCGCGAAACGGGAGATTTTGATATCCTTAAGGAATCTGTTCCTTTTGACAATGACGAATCGCTTGCGGCACCGCTCATGGAGCATCTGCGCCGCAGCTTCAACTACATCTGCACTCACCTCGGTCCTCACGGCCTGCCTCTCATCGGTCGCGCCGACTGGAACGACTGCCTGAATCTCAACTGCTTCTCCGAGAATCCGGGCGAATCTTTCCAGACCTCCGGCCCGAGTGAAGGTCCCGTTGCCGAGAGTATTTTCATAGCCGGCATGTTCGTCAAGTACGGCAAGGCCTACGCTTCCATCTGTGAGCATATGAACCTCGGTGACGAGGCAGCGAAGGTACTTGAAAGCGTAGAAAGGATGAATGAAACAGTCCTCAAATCAGGCTGGGACGGCGAGTGGTTCACACGTGCCTATGATGCCTTCGGAAAGCCCGTCGGCAGTCACGAATGCGAAGAAGGCAAGATCTTCATCGAGCCTCAGGGAATGTGCGTCATGGCAGGTATCGGTGTTGAGACCGGACAGGCAGCAACGGCTCTCAAGAGCGTTGAAAAACACCTCGACACAAAGTACGGCGTTATGCTCAACCAGCCGGCTTACACGAAATACATGCTCAACCTCGGCGAAATTTCCAGTTATCCCCCGGGATATAAAGAGAATGCCAGCATTTTCTGTCACAACAACACCTGGATTATCTCTGCCGAGACAGTTCTCGGGCACGGCAACAGGGCGTTTGATCTCTACACGCGCATCAGCCCCGCCTACATTGAGGACATCAGTGAGATTCACCGCACTGAGCCCTATGTTTTCGGTCAGATGATAGCAGGTAAGGATGCCGCAACATTTGGCGAAGGCAAGAACAGCTGGCTTTCGGGAACCTCTTCCTGGACGCTTTACAGCCTCACCCAGAGCATCCTCGGAATCATCACTGAGCTTGACGGCTTAAGAATCAATCCCTGCATCCCCGACACCCTTAAATCCTTCAAGGTTTCAAGAATTTTCCGCGGTGCAACCTACAACATCACTGTTGACAACACCGCAGGCGTTCAGTCCGGCATTAAGTCAATCACCGTAAACAAAGAATCGGTTTCCTCGAATCTGATTCTGGCTGCAGCCCCCGGGGAAACAGTCGAAGCAACAATCGTTATGGGGTAAAATATTTACTTGGAAAACACTAATTTTGTAGTAGTCACGGGAAAGACCCCCGTGTTATACTAAATGAGATGTCAGATTAAGGCGTCACTGCCCGCTGCGGTCCCTTGACCTGACACCACCAAAGACCTAACACGTGCGGATCACGGCTCTCCACATTTAGCCGCGGTTCGGCAAGCGAAAGGAGGATGACCCCGTGACTCGGGGTGCGGCAGTGTGGAGACCTGTCGTAAGGCGGTATTACCGCGAGACCTGATGTGGCGGTGGCCAACAGGTCGGAGTCAGAGAACATGTCAACAGTACAGCTTAAGAACGTGAAGAAGATTTACCCTTTCAGAAGTGGTGATGAGAAGAAGAAAAAGTCCAAGGGCGAAGATCAGCCCGAAGCAAAGAAGGTCAATCTTCAGATCACGGAGAACGGTGTTGTAGCCGTTCAGGAGTTCAATCTTGAGATCGCCGACAAGGAATTCATCGTACTTGTAGGACCTTCAGGATGCGGAAAGTCAACAACGCTGCGTATGATTGCAGGCCTTGAAGAGATCACCGAAGGCGAGCTTCTCATCGACGGAAAGCTCGTTAACGACGTTGCTCCCAAGGATCGAGACATCGCCATGGTTTTCCAGAACTATGCGCTCTATCCTCATATGACAGTTTATGAGAACATGGCTTTCTCACTTAAGCTTAAGAAAGAAAACAAGGAAATCATCGACAAGAAAGTTCGTGAAGCCGCTGAAATCCTTGACATCACACAATACCTCAACAGAAAGCCGAAGGCTCTTTCAGGCGGACAGCGTCAGCGTGTTGCCATCGGACGTGCAATCGTTCGTAACCCTAAGGTATTCCTTATGGATGAGCCTCTTTCAAACCTTGATGCAAAGCTTCGTAACCAGATGCGTGCTGAGATTATCAAGCTGCGTGAGCGTATCAACACAACCTTCGTTTACGTAACACATGATCAGACCGAGGCTATGACACTCGGCGACCGTATCGTCATCATGCGTGACGGCTACATCCAGCAGATCGGTACTCCCTACGAAGTATTCAACAACCCGAGAAACCTCTTCGTTGCAGGCTTCATCGGATCACCTCAGATGAACTTCTTCGATGCAAAGCTCACACGCGAAGGCTCAACACAGTACTTTGTTGAGATCGCAGGTCTCAAGATAGAGCTTTCAAGCGAGAAGGAACAGCGTCTTGCTGCAAGAAACGTTGAGTCACAGGACATCACACTCGGTGTTCGTCCCGAGGACACAACTCTTTGTGAAAATGGCGGCGTTCCCGCAAAGATCAGCGTTTCCGAAATGATGGGTTCATCAATCCACCTCCATGTAACAGCAGAGGGCAAGGACGTTATCATCATCGTTCCTACCATCATCGCAAAGGGCCGTTACGCAATGGACGAGGACATCAGCTTCACCTTCACAGGCAAGGTAGCACATGTCTTCAGCAAGGAAACAGAAAAGAACCTTGAATGGGATTAATCACTACGATTAATCCCACTCAAGTTGTCACTAACCTGAAAGGGCAGTGACAATTTGACCCGGCACTGCAAATGCAAAGGGAGGTATCCGAAATTCGGATACCTCCCTTATTTTGGGCGAAACGTTAGTATGAATACCTATTTGATAACTGTGAGGCTCTCTCTGTCGGCAAAAATTGCAACGAAAATCAGGAATACAATACCCTGGATCAGCTGCATTGTCTGCGTAGTGAGACCTATCATTACAAGACCGTTCGTAAGTACGATATACAAAAGCGATCCTACGATGATATTGGAAAATTTAACCTTTGCACCTCCGGAAATTGGCATACCGCCAAGCACAAGAACAATCAGGATCTGAGTTTCGAGCTGATTTCCCACGTTTGCCGTAGCGGAACCGTTCTTTACGATGTTAACGAAAGCCGCAAGACCTGTAATTGCACCGGCTAAAACATAAATCAGGAATTTCATCCTGTCGGTCCTGACACCTGAGAACTTTGCTGCCTTTTCACCGGCACCGATTGCCTTCAGGCGGATTCCGAAGCCCGTGAACCTGAATGCAAAGAAGGTAATCAGAAGAACCGCAACCGTAATACCGAGCTTTATCGGGGTGGTATCGTAATCGTAAACCTTCATGTTTGCCGCAACGGGCGAATTGGAGGCCATGTACTTTATTAAACCTCTGAACAGGAACATGGTACAGATTGTAACAATGAAAGACTTAATCTTTCTGTTAACATAGAAATATGCGTTTATCGCACCGATTGCGGCGCCGGCAAGGATTCCGCAGATAACTGCAAGAAACATGTTTACACCGGAAAGCTTGCAAACAACTATTGACGCAATGCCCATGATCGAGCCCTGCGAAAAGTCAAGTCCTCCCATCGTCATGATGAGGAAAACTCCGGTTGCCGAAATCATTACAACATAAATCTGATTCAGAATCAGTTTTCTGCTGTTCCACATGTTGCCATCCGTCAGGATGTTGAAGATTATGCACACAGCGATGAGACCGATAACGGGAAGGAATGAACGAACCAGGCTGACGGCTTTCTGTTTCTTTAAATCATCATTTTCAAAGAATTGTTTGATTGAACTCATTGTCGTTCCTCCTTATACCATCCTGGAAATGAGACTGTTCTCATCCATGTCTTTGCTTCTCAAAAGCTCACCGTTAATTTCGCCGTCTTTCATAACGATGATTCTGTCACACATGCCTATGAGTTCCATGAGCTCCTCCGAAATCATGATGATTGACTTTCCGGACTTGCGCATCCTGTTCATAAGCTGGTAAATATCCTGCTTGACCTTGATATCAATACCCCTTGTAGGACTGTCGAGCAGCAGAATGTCAGCGTCCTTTCCTATCCAGCGTGCAAGAACGACCTTCTGCTTGTTTCCTCCGGAGAGGTTTGAAACGAACTGGTCAACGCCCTGCATCTTGGTCGACATGTTGTTGGCGTGCTCTATGGCAAAGTTCCGAAGCTTTTTGTCGCTTATCAAGTGTGCCTTGTTGGAGAGCTTGCGAAGCGAAGGAAGGCAGATGTTGTCCCTGATGCTCTGATTCATGACAACAGACTCGTTATCTCTGTCCTTCGATGTATATGCAATGCTGTTTGCGATAGCCTCGGGAATACTGTTAACAGCGGCGCCGTTTGCGAGAGTAACGTTTCCTGTTCTGTCAAATGAAGCACCGAAGCACGCCTTTCCTATCTCGTGCATACCCGACTCCGACAGTCCGCCGAACCCAAGGATTTCACCCTTATGAAGTTCAAAGCTGACATTCTCAATGAGTCCCGGAACGGACACATTTTCAACCTTCATTACGACTTCATCAGAAACCGCTTCATCGTAATCATCACGGTAGTAAGCTCCCGTAACCTCACGGCCTACCATCAGCTTCTTGAGGTCATCCTCCTTCACGTAGAAGCTCTTTACCGTGTCAATGTAAACACCGTCTCTTAAAACCGTAATCGTATCAGCGAGCATAAGAACTTCGGGAAGATCATGAGAAATAAAGATAACCGTGTTGCCGTCAGCTCTGATTCTCTTCATATGCTTATAAAGCTCTTCACGTCCTTCTCTCGAAAGAGCCGTAGTCGTTTCATCGATTACAACGATCCTGGGATTGAAATACGTTGCCTTTACAATTTCAACAAGCTTTCTGTCCTCAAAGCTGTAGTTGTCAATCATGTCTGAAGCCTTGATGCGGTCAAAACCGTACCTTTTAAGCTGGGCATTGGCCTCGCGGTTCATGGCTGCCGTATTTTTAATTCCCATTTTTACGAATTTGCTTTCGTGACCAAGGAAAATATTCTCTGCAACGGTAAGTCCGTCGAGAGTTCCGAGCTCCTGAACGATGATTGAAATCCCTGCGTCGTTCGCCTCAACCTGGTTTGCCGGATTGACCGGCTTGCCGTCAAGAATAAATTCTCCGCTGTCTTTCTGATAGATTCCCGTAAGGGAATTGGTGAGCGTGGATTTACCCGAGCCGTTCTCACCGATCAGAGCATGAATCTCGCCTTTGTTTATTGTGAATGACACATTGTCAAGTGCCTTTGTAATTCCGAAGTGTTTGCTTACGCTCTTTACTTCCAATCTTATCTCACTCATGCCTGTCTCCTCCCTATTTGACAATCTCGCCTTTTTCAACCTTTGTTGTAACAGTAACGATGATAAGAAGAGCAAGTCCTGTGATAACATCCTGGATAGCCGTCGGTGCTCCGAGAGCGATAAATCCAAAGAATATAATGTTGATTACAAACTCTCCGATAATGATTGCCGGAATCGGCATACCATACTTTCTGAACGCAAGTCCGAAGAAGCATCCCATAGTAGGGACAAAGTTTCGGCTCATCGAAGCCATGCCCGTAACAGCTACCATTGAAGAACCGTAGCTGATTGTGAGTACGGCCATAAGACCTAAAAATGCACCGCTTATTATGAATGCCAATACTTTATATTTATTGACCTTGATTCCCATGTTTTTGGCAACAAATTCATTGCTTCCGATTGCATAAGTATATGTACCGATTTTTGTGTAATTAAGAAGAAGATATGCTGCAACGAAAGCAACGACGGCCATAATCAGATTTCCGGGCATCTGGCCGAAAGCCCTCAGATCGGACGGAAGCGTCTGCTCAACGCCGCCCGCAATAAAGTTCGCAATAGATTCGTAGATAAGTGCAAGACCTGTTGTAACAATCATGGACGGAATTCGAAGTTTTACATAGAGTGTTCCGTTTAAGAGACCGACTATTGCACCGGTCAGAACAGCGCCTAATATCAGTCCGGCATACCCGAATCCAAACTGCTTCGCAAAAACGCAGCCCACGATAGCCGAAAGCATGATATTAGCTCCGATTGAGAAATCGAACATTCCCATAACCATTACGAAATAGAAACCAACAGCACCTACTGCCGCGAGCAACGATGCTTCGAAATAACTCAGCATATTCTTCGCTGAGCCGAAATTATCCGGAGTTAACAATTTAAAGATACCCCAGGATAACAGTAACATTACAAGCAGTAACAGGTATCCTTTGACTTGACCCGACAATTTTTTTCCGGCCTTTTCAGTAGATGTATTCATGTCGCTTTACCTCACATTTTTTCATATGACAAGAGCCGGTACCGTGAATGCGGTACCGGCCCGAAAATCATTACTATTTACCGGATCTGGCCGCTGCATCTTCGATTGAAAGACCTGCTGCCTTTGCCTTAAGTCCTTCCATATCGAGCTTCGACATCTCAACTAACTCGTCCTTTGTGTAAGGAAGCTGATCAACAAAGTACTTCTCGTAATCCTTGTAATCATCAGCTGATGCTACATAAAGGTAAGGGAAGTTGATGTTTTCAAACTTGCCTGCGAAGCCTGTGTAGTTGCCCTTGATTGCATTGTAAACTGCCATGAAAGCGAAGAGGGGATCACAGTAATGTCCGCCTGACTCACCTGCCATTGATCCGTTTGCAAGTCTCTCGCCAAGGTCAGGTAAGAAGTCTGTAGAAACGATGTCGATTTCGCCTGTCTTGCCTGCACGCTCAACTGCTGCGATAGCACCCTGGAGGGGATCTCCGCCGCCGCCTGCGGGGATTAATGCATCAAGATTGGGGATAGCGCTCATAAGAGCTTCTGCTGCCTTTGAACCACCTTCTGAAGATGTACCTGCATACTGGGGCTCTGATAATGTTGCCTGATCATCGGGATGAGCTGCGTTCCACTTCTCAACTCCTGCCTTGTAGCCTTCCCATCTTCCAAGCCATGTAGCATCACCCTGCTCCCAACCGATAAGACCGATGTTTCTGTCGCCCTTGTCAAGGAGAATCTGCACAAGCTTCTCGCCGTTTTCAGGCTCATTCTCATGAACTGCACCCACGTAGTAAGCTGAATCAACAGCTGCCTTATAGATGTCAGCACTGTTGGTCTCACTGATTATACGGAAGAACTGCGCGAGATAAACGCCGTTGTCATTACATGTCTTGATAGCTGAAGCCATTTCAGTATCAGATGAGTTACAGATTACGATACCCTGGCATCCTGCTGCGCAAAGCTGCTCAACAGATGCTGTAACCTTCTCAGAAACGTGAGCCTGGTCAACATACTGAACCTCAACGCCGAGAGCTGCCGCTGCCTCGTCGAGGATTAACTTACACTGTGAACCGAGAACGTCGGTTGAACTCCAGATGGAAACACCAATCTTGATTTTGCCGTCTGCTGCGGGCGCTGCTGCCTCCTTCTTCTCGGATGCTGCGGGGGCTGCACTGTCTGCTGCCTTACTGCCGCAACCTGCAAGCAATGAAACAAGCATCACTGCCATAAGAACGATGCTTAACAGTTTCTTTTTCATAAAAGCCGTACCTCCTACGTTACATTTGAATTCCTTTTTGTTTTCTTTTTTTTCACGCGTTTTAGAGTACTCCCCAACAACCTCATGATATTACTATATCACAAAAAAGAATATGTAATATTTTCGGTGTTTTGGTAATATTTTAATCTGTGAACAATTAAAGACTGCACTCTTTAATTCATGAAGGTGCAGTCTGTCAAATTTTCTCCGTATTATTGCCGTTTTTTTGTGCAAATTTAATAAGTATCCGCACAAATCCGGTATATCACGACTGTATTACTCTTTTCCGAATCGCCGGAACGAATAATCGCAATCAGGCTCCGGGCAATTTTTCACAGATTATCTGCACCTTTTCCGAATCTCCTGGCGGATACCCGTGAGCCGGCACGGGCCGATTTACATGGACTTTCTGTACTTGCTCGGCGAAATTCCCTCCACCTTTTTAAACACCTTCGTGAAGTAGAAATAGTCATCGTATCCCACTATCCCGGCAATTCTCTCGATTGAAAGGCTTTCGTTTGCAAGAAGCTCCTTGGCGCGCTGCATGCGAAGCGAAGCGATGTAATCGGAAAAATTGACTTGAAGATGCTCCTTAATAATCTTGCTCAAATGCCCCGTACTTACACTGTACTTTGCGGCAAGAGACGTAAGCGAGATGTCCTCCGTGTAATGAGCCCTTATCTCGGCAATCACGTTATCTATCATCCTGTCGCTCACATTGTCCTTTTGAATCGGAGCTTCGCTCTCACCGCGTTCCCCGACAATCGTCCGCAGAACCTTCGTCAGCTCTTCTTCCTTAATCGGCTTAAGCAGATAGTCGTAGGCATGATACTGCAGAGCCTCCTTTGCATATGAAAACTCTGCGAAACCCGTTATGATGACAACCTTTGACTCCGGAGAAACCTCGGGAATAGCCTTCAAAAGCTCAAGTCCCGAAAGTCCCGGCATTCTGATGTCCGTAAAAACAACGTCCGGCTTAAATGCCGCAATCTCTTCCTTCGCCATCAGACCGTTGTTGGCAGTTCCCACTACCAGCGTGTCGATGTCAATTCTCTCAAGCAGCTTCTTAAGCCCCAGAGTAATCCAAACTTCGTCATCCGCAATATAAACATTCAGCATCAGTTCACCTCCCCAAAAGTAAACTATGATTCACGAATATGATCCGGCACGGATATAAACATCCTCGTTCCCACATTAACGGTACTCTCGACCTCAAATGTGTAATCTTCCCCGTAAAACAGCTTCATACGCTGCACAATGTTTGAAAGACCGATGCTGTTGCTGTCCTTCGGATTTCTGATAAGCCCCCTCAGCTTAACAATCATCTCCTCGTCCATTCCGCATCCGTCATCCTCAACAGTAATTTCGAGCCTGTCCTCCCGGCTCTTTATATGCACATTAACCGACCCGTTTCCAAGCTTGCTCTCAAGGCCGTGAAATACTGCGTTTTCTACAAGGGGCTGCAAAAAGAATCTGATAATCGGCTTATCAAAAACGTCCTCCTGCACGCTTGTCGTCACCATGATTTTTCCCATAAAACGGTACTCAATGATTCGCGCATACTTTGCAATATATGAAAGTTCGTCGCCCACAGTCACGATGTTGCTTGCCTTTACGGCGTACCTGAAAATGTCCGAAAGTGCCATCGCCATTTCCGCAATGTTGTCCTCGTCGTGGTAAAGCGCCATGTCTCTCATGCACGACAGGGTGTTGTAGAGAAAATGCGGGTTGATCTGATTCCGGTAGGCGAGGATTTCCATCTTCTGCTGTGCAAGCTCTGTCTCGTAAAGCCTGATTTTTCCCTCCTTGAGTTCCCCGATCATCCTCTGATTCTCGTCGAGCATGTGATTAAGGCTCGCGGCAACAGTACCGATCTCATCGACTCTTTTCAGGTTAAGTCGCCTGTCCGGATGCTCAATCGAATTATCAATAAACCTGTCGATTTCGAAAATCGGTTTTGCCATCCGGGAATATGAAAAGAGCAGAATAATAACCAGGAAGCCCGCAGTCAGTATTGCCGCCAGAGTGATTATTCTCTCGATTGTACCGCTTCCCGAGGTATTACCGGAAACGGAAACCGCAACTGCTATCCTGATTCCGTTCTGCCAGTTGCCCTCGCGGTAGACGTAGTCGGCGCCGGCCTTCAAATCGTCCATCGTCAGCCCTGGCGGTATGTTTCCGAACGTACGGAACGACAAATCCAGCCTGTTTGAATCACTGAGCAGCAATGCGCACATGCTGCTGTTCATTATATTATGAAGAGAACCGTCAATGAGCCAGGGTTCGAGAATGAAAACGCACATTCCTTCAAGCCTTGAAGCAGTCCCGTTCCCGCTGTAAATCGGATAATAAAACCCGTAATAACAGTTGTCGTCATCCGGATAGTACAGGTCGGCGTTCATATGCGCCTCTGTCCTCAAATAAACCTGACGTTCCGGGAATTCAACTGTTTTTCCGAATGACGCTATCCGGTCCAGCTTCGAATCGAAAATAACTGCCGAAATGATCTCGCTGTTCTTAAACGAAATCTGCGAATAGTACGACGAGAGCCTTGCCACAACAGCATCGGAATACACCGGATCGAGCTCATCCGATATCATAAACCGGCACAGTGCCTCCGCGTTGTACTTCAAATACTCCTCATAGCGGCTCATGGCATTATCCGCCTGACGCAGCAAACTGTCAGCCAGCGTATACGCGTAATTCCTGGTTGTATTCTGTACATACACGTACGACATATAAAGAGTTGCTGCCAGAACGACCAGTATTGCAAGCACAATGCAGCTCAGCTGCAGCAGCAGGCTTTTCCGAATTTTCTGAAAAATCACTTTGTCACGCTTTCCTTCCCGGGCGGTTCGATGTCACTGCTTGTTTGCCTCTTCTTCTTCGAGCCGGCGGTACGCCACTTTTCCTACGAGGGTTTTCGGCAGATCAGCGCGGAATTCGATGTCGTAGGGCATAGCGTACTTCGCAATGTGCTCGCGGCAATACCTTAGAATTTCCTGCTTCGTTGAATCGTCTGCGGGAATACCGGGATTCAGCTTGACAAACGCCTTTACCTTCTGAATCTTATAGGGATCGGGAACGCCGATGACGCAGCTCATCTGCACGAACTCGTGCGCATCGAGGATGTTCTCAAGCTGGGCGGGGTAGATGTTGTAGCCGGAGGAAACAATCATCCTCTTTGCCCTGCCCTTGAAGTATACGAAGCCCTCGCTGTCCATGTACCCAAGGTCTCCCGTGTAGACCCAGGTCAGGCCGTCCGCGTGGGTTCGCAGTGTCTGTGCTGTCTCTTCGGGGTGCTTTGCGTATTCAAGCATGACGGTAGGTCCGGCAAGAAGAATCTCGCCCTCCTCGCCATACGGCAGTTCGCGGTCGGTGCCAGGTTCGACGATTTTAATATAAGTGTCGGGGAAGGGAACGCCGATGCTTCCCTCCTTGCTGCGGTCGGGCGGGGTGAGGCAGCACGCGGTAACCGTTTCGGTGGTGCCGTAGCCCTCGCCGACCTGAATTGCTGCGTTGTGCTCGCTTAAGAATCTGTCAAGCTTCTTCTTGAGTTCGATTGAGAGCGAGTCGCCGCCTGAGAACACGCCCTTCAGGCTTGAAAGGTCGGCGCCTTTCATCGAATCGAGGCCAAGAAGCGCCTCATACAGTGTGGGAACACCGGCGATTACATTACAGCGGTACTTTGTAATCTGTTTTGCATATGACTTGGCTGTGAAACGCGGAATCAGGACGAGACGGCAGCCGATGCAGAGCATTCCATGGATGCCGACGCCGAGGCCGAAGCCGTGGAACAGCGGCATTGCGGCGAGCATAGTGTCGCCCGGGCAAACCATGGGATTTGTCGCAAGAAGCTGCTGCGACAGTGCATTGAAATTGTAGTTTGAGAGCACAATGCCCTTCGTCGTGCCGGTCGTGCCGCCCGAATACAGAATTACCGCAGGTTCATGGCTGCCGCGCTTAATCTTGTAGTTGTAGAAGCAGGCCTTCGAAAGGCGCATAAACTCGTTCCATCGGATGACGGGCGCGTCCTTCGGGATTTTTTCGATTTTTCTGCCCTCGGTGAACATGTACCCCGCTTTGATGGGCTTCGACAGCGCATCCTTCACGCTCGCGATGATGATGTTGACAACCTTCGTGTTCTTGCGGATGTTCTCGAACTTGTGGTAGAACTGGTCGAGCGTAATTGCGGTCACCGACTCGGATTCGTTAAGGTAGAACTCAATTTCCTTCTCTGCCGACAGCGGGTGAATCATGTTGCAGATGGCGCCGACCAGGTTGACTGCGTAAAACATGTAAACAGCCTGCGGGCAGTTCGGCATTGCAATCGTTACTTTATCGTTTTCGCGGACACCGATG
>JAZLIL010000141.1:0-2605 GCA_045617405.1 Lachnospiraceae bacterium
ATTTCTGCAGACTTTCGCTACTCCACCTTTGCAAGGCCGTTCTTCACCTTGTAGTAGAGCTCGAGAGATTCAAGCAGTTCCCTCTTTTCTATGCTCATCTGCTTAATCTTCAAAACGCTTCCGATTTCATCGTAAAGAAGATCCCCCTCGTCGCACTCTGTCCTGAAAACAAGTGTCCCGTCCTCCTCAAACTCAAGCGTCAGAATGCCGCCGACATCGGCCGTGTAGCTGACGCACATATTCTTCAGTTCATCCTTTATCTGAGAAGGAAGCCCCTCATATTTGGGGTCCAAATAGTATTTTTCGTTATATGCACTGCATCCTGCAAGTACGTTTCCCATAATCTTCCCCATTCTTTCGAAATGATTTTGCCCTGCCTGACGAAGAAATTCCGCTTCTTTCCAACGATTTTCCTCATTAAGGAAAAAGACCTTAAAGCTATACTACACTCTAAGGCCTCATAAAGTCAATTTTCTTTTGTCCCGGACATTCGTCAAAAAAGTCCGTCTGTCAGGAAACTGAATTACCTGTTTCACTTTGTGCCGTCAGCCGGTCCATGACCCGTGGATTCTTTTCCCTGCAAGTTCGTCAGGCGTTTTTCCTTTTTGCACCGCCGGCCGGTCCATGACCCGTGGATTCTTTTCCCTGCAAGTTCGTCAGGCGTTTTTCTTTTTTGCGCCGTCAGCCGATCACATCATCCATGGAATATTTTCCGGCAGGCTTGCCGCAGATGAATTCAGCTGCTGCAACCGCGCCCTTTGCAAAAACTGCTCTCGATGCCGCCTGATGCTTAATCTCGATTACTTCATCCGTTCCGGCGAAGATGACCTCATGCTCGCCGACGATCGTTCCGCCTCTTACCGCACTGATGCCGATCTCATTCTTCGGACGCGTCATTTTGCGGCCCGTTCTGTCGTAAACGTACTCATTGGCATTATCAAGGGCCTCGTTCATCGCGTCGGCAAGCATAAGCGCTGTTCCGGAAGGTGCATCGAGCTTCTTTTTGTGATGCTTTTCAACTATTTCAATATCAAAGCCTTCGTTTCCGAGAATAACAGCTGCCTGCTTAAGAAGCTTTGTTATAATGTTGATTCCAAGAGACATATTTGCCGAACGGAACACTGCAATCTTTGACGAAGCACTGTCGATTACGGCAAGCTGTTCGGGTGTGTAGCCCGTTGAGCAAAGAACACACGGAATATTCCTGCTTATCGCATCCTCAATAAGCTTCTCCACCCCGATTGAAGTCGAAAAATCAACCAGAACATCCGCCTCCTCGCGAACATCCGCCAGTTCTTTATATACAGGGTAATCAAGCTTGCAGTCACTGATGTCGATTCCTGCGACGATTTTTACTTCGGGCTTTTCGCTGACGATTTCGCCAATCATTTTTCCCATTCTGCCGCCGCAGCCTCTAAGTATGATTCTAACCATCTCTCTCCTTTATCTGTAAAAATGCCGCAGTAAAAAACCACCGCCCGGCATTTCCCGGCTTACGTAGTGTCAGATATCCTTCCCGACTTACAGAATGCCCATCTTCTTCATCTCGTTCCTGACGAGCTCTGCATGTGCGGGTTCAATTTCGGTAAGCGGAAGACGAAGTGTTCCTGCCTCGTAGCCAAGGATGTTCATGGCTGCCTTGACGGGAATAGGATTTACCTCACAGAAACGCGACTTGACCAGAGGCAGATATTTAATCTGAAGATCACGGCTTGTCTTAACATCTCCTTCGAGGAATTTCATGACCATGTCATGAGTCGCACGAGGTGCAACATGTGAAAGCACGCTGATAACGCCGATGCCGCCAAGTGACAGAACCGGAACAATGTAATCGTCATTTCCTGCATAAAGGTCAATCTGACCGTCCGTAAGGTTCATTAGCTCTGCAATCTGGACTGTGTCGCCTGTTGCTTCCTTGATACCGACGATGTTATCAACATCCTTGAAAAGCTTTGCGCATGTTTCAGCCTTGATGTTGACCCCTGTACGTCCGGGAATGTTGTAGAGAAGAATAGGAAGATCTACGTTCTTTGCAATCTCCGTAAAGTGTGTGCAGATACCTGTCTGTGTACCCTTATTGTAATAGGGAGAAACGAGTAAGAGCCCGTCAACACCGCAGGCCTGTGCACCCTTTGAAAGCTTAATGGCTGTTCTCGTGCAGTTTGAACCTGTACCTGCGATAACGGGCACACGCTTCTTAGTATATTCGGTGACATATCTGATAACCTCGATATGCTCCTCCTCCGTAAGTGTTGAACCCTCACCTGTTGATCCGCAGACAACAATGGCATCGGTTCCGTTTGCGATCTGATCATCAATGATTTTGTTGAAGGCTTCATAATTAACATCACCATTGGCCTTCATGGGTGTGATGATCGCAACAGCTGCTCCTTTGAAAATAGCCATGACTTCTTCCTTTCCGCACAGATGTGCTTTTATCTTGATTAATTATCTCTGTCTTTTCATATTAAATGCTTCGTCAGAGTTTTATTTGCTCTAGTGCAGCGTCCAAAAATTAACTGGACCAAAAACGCAGAATGAATTTTCGTTCTGCAAAGAAGAAAAACGCAGGCGTAGCGGGCTACGTCAAGTTTTTCTGATGAAG
>JAZLIL010000142.1:0-15750 GCA_045617405.1 Lachnospiraceae bacterium
ACTTCAGCAAATGGTACGCTTCATGGTACTTGTAATACCCCGAATCACGGAAATACTCTTCCTTCTGTGGTTTGCTGTAATAACTGTCAGACATCATAAGATACCAGTGAACGTCTTTTGAAACAACGTCTTCCGGTGTATTGAAGGTGTATTGGCTCTTCCCGACATACTTGATAATCGACGCTTCAACACCGCTCTC
This sequence comes from Lachnospiraceae bacterium, assembly GCA_045617405.1. GTDB lineage: Bacteria > Bacillota > Clostridia > Lachnospirales > Lachnospiraceae > JAZLIL01. Next base: position 200 of record JAZLIL010000142.1, read on the forward strand.
CTCGCGGACCTCACGAAGTGCGGTATCCTTGTACTCTTCGCCTTCTTCAACGGTACCCTTAGGAAGCACCCATCCTTCATACTTATTCTTGTAATTCTTGTACAGTAATAAAATCTTACCTCTGAAAATAACAACACCACCACAGCTAGTAGCTTCTAACATGGCAATACCTCCGCTCTGGTGTTACTAAATCTGAAACAAGTATACCCCACTTCTTTTAACAATGCAACATGTTGTACTCCCGAAAAATCTTGTAAAGCAATATGCTATGTGATATAGTACATCTATCACATGCAATTTAGGAGGAAAAATATGGCAACTAATCCTGTTGTAACATTCGAAATTCAGGGACTTGGTCAGATTAAGGCTGAACTCTATCCCTCCATTGCTCCGAACACGGTAAACAATTTTATCTCACTCGTAAAGAAGGGGTTTTATGACGGCCTCATCTTCCACCGTGTAATAAAAGGCTTTATGATTCAGGGAGGATGTCCCGACGGAACAGGAATGGGCGGTCCCGGGTACAGCATCCGTGGTGAATTTGCAGACAACGGTATTGAGAATCAGCTTATTCATGAAGCAGGCGTTCTCTCAATGGCACGTGCGATGCATCCCGATTCTGCAGGTTCACAGTTTTTCATCATGCACAAGGCAGCACCTCACCTCGACGGTTCCTACGCTGCATTCGGCAAGGTAATCGAAGGCATGGACGTCGTCAACAAGATAGCCGAGACTATGACAAACAGCATGGATCGTCCCATCGATGCAAAGGTTATGGAGAAGGTTACTGTTGAGACATTCGGCGTTGACTACCCCGAGCCTGAAAAAATGTAAAGAACAGCTATCGCTTTTTATGCGTCACACGACTGTATATTCGAGCGTGTGGCGCCTTAACTGATATCAAAAGGGCTGCCCGCCAATCCGGACAGCCCTTTTTTCTCTTTTAAATGTACCAACACACCTCAGTGTTTCGGATTATTCCCTACAATCTGAGCAGCGTACGAAATTTCAGCAACAACAGACATATCAAAACCTGAATCAAGCGAATTGACTCTCGAAATCACTTCTCCCTTTTCACTCGCAACGTACTTGGTGGGAAGATGATTAAGTGCATAACACATAATGTCTTTCCTGCATTTTTCGCATTTGCAGACACCCAGCCTGTCAATGATAGCATCAAGGCGCTGCTCAACGATTTCTTCCATCAGATTTTTTAATACAACCTTCCCCATCAGTCGCCTCCAATTTTAACAGGTTCTTCCGCACTTGTTCTGTAATACTTCACAAAATTGCCGCTTTCAAGCTTAACGGGATTCTCTCCGCAAAGATCCTTGTCCCAGACATAATGAACCACATCGTACATTGACTGGTCTACTCCGTAAGCTTCATTAAATGGTAAAATAGGCTGATACTTTTTCTCTTCTTCCATTGCAAATCACCCCGCTAATGCGATTATAGCTCAGCTCATGAACATTGTAAAGCAAAATGACAGCCTGAAAGAGAGTGCTACTTAGGGATTTTCTAAAAAAGAGAATTTTTGACCGGCACTCTTCAAGCGGAAGCACAAACTAAAGACCACACCGAAGTCAGTGGGTTTTCTTGCACTTTTATAAATATTCTTAAAGGGGTTAAGAAACAGTCTGCTCTTTCCGATAATATCATTGAGGCGCGTGTTTGTATGCCTTCGGGGTAGAGGGAACTGCTCCCATCTTTCGCAAAGGAGTGTGACAACTATGGCAGGATTATCAGGTATTGGAAACAACACTAACGACATTTTCTCAAATTTCTTAGGAACTAACAGCACTGACAATACCAATCAGTCGGGATTTATCGGTGACATGGCTCTGATTCGAAGCGGAGCATATAAAAAGGCGCTCAAGGCGTACTATAAGAATGAAGACGGATCGTCATCGGGAGTATCCGGAAAGGAAAGCACAGAAGTTACCGAAGAGCGAACAAAAGCCCTTGCCGCAAAGGATTCGGCATCGCAGCTTCGTTCCATCGTGGAAGAACTCAGAGACACTGATTTCTCACTTGACAACCGTGACAAATCTATTGAAACCGTTAAGAAATTCATTGAAAAGTACAATTCCCTCGTAGAACAGGGAAGTAAGCCCGACAACAAGTCAATTCTTCAGAACACTCTCTGGTTGACAAAGGAAACAAAGGCAAATGCAGGTCTTCTTGAAGATGTCGGCATCAAGATTGCGGAAGGCAACAAGCTTGAACTCGATGAAGAGAAGTTCAAGAAGGTACGCCCGACCGATCTTGAATCGCTGTTTAAAGGAAACGGTTTTTCGCATAAGCTCCTTGAACGTTCGGACAAGATCATCAAGGCAGCTGCAGCCGTCGCAAGCGCAAATACTCATGCATCGGCCTACACCTTCAGCGGTCAATATGACACGGGCTTATCATCAAGCGGAACAGCCTACGACAAGCAGAAGTAGATGCTACTCTACTCCTCTGTTAAAGTGTTCACGAGTGAATTCGCCATTAAAATGTCCTGCGAGTATTTCACGGACTTCATCAGGCGTTTCAATTGTAAAATCGTATCTTATTAATGACGGGGCAAAAGAACCGTCAGCTTGTTTTGCAGATTCAGGAGCAACCCGGTCGGCAATACAGAGCCTGTCGGCATTATATATCACGTTATAGCAGAGCTTCATCGCAATGTCACTTCCGCACCCGCACGTCGGGTCGCAGACAGTGCGGTACATGAAGCTCTTTCCTTTTTCATCTGTTATCCTTGAAACGGAAGATGTCTTACGGCACTCCTTATTTGTTCTTCTAATGCACTGATTCGTGAACATTACAGGTTCGTAACCGTAGACAACCATTAAGGTATCTGCCTCAAAAGAAGGAAGAAGTGCCCTTAACTCCTGGGCGTTCAGCTCCCTCGGAAGTGTAATTGCAGCACCGTCAGACACGTGTCCGTTCAGCATTTTTTCGATTTCCTTTACACTAAAGCAGTTCATGGCGTAGACAGTGCAGTCCGTGTGAACAGCTTTTCCCGCCGGAATGCATGAAAGCTCTTCAAGGTTTCTTACAAGAAACCCGGTAAAGCCTGATTCCGAAAGCTTTGATACAAGCTTTTTCACTCCGAAAAGGACAGGTTTTCTTGCAATGTGAGGCAATGCGGCAAAGACCGGTATTCCCGCGTTTTTAAGTTTCGACGTGCAATTCAAAAGCTCATCAAATGACATCATCGAAGCTTCAAGGTAAACGTGATTCGCCACACCTGATTCAATAACCGCATCAATCTGCTCTTCATTAGAAACAAGACAGCATATACGCTTTATTCCGCGATTTTCCTGCTTCCCGGCATCACATTCTGATTCTTCTGAATCGTTTAACACTGTTGCTGCCTCAAAATCACTTTCATCTGCCCCTTTTGATGTTCTCTCACGGGCAATCGTGACATTTTTCGCATCATCCGGATTTCTGAAAAAGCCTTCAAGTATCTTCTCACGAAGAAGCCTTACGGCGCTTCGTCGCAGTTCGTTTAACTCTCCTATCCGGGCAAAGGAATTACCGTCCGTGATAACCTTTGATGATTCAAGACAAAAATCTGTTGTTCCCAGCTTTGAAAGTACAGCTTCAAGCCTTTGCTCAGTCATTCCCGATTTCTTTGCACTTTCGGCAGCACTGCCTTCTACTAAAGACGACACACAGCCAAAAGAGTACGATACTCTGACAGGCTCACCTGCGAGCACTGTGATTACGCCGGCTATACCAATCGGTTTATGTGCGTTCACAAACATTTTGTCAATTCTGTCGATCAGTGAAGCATTCCTTGTCCTGTATAGTTCGTCTCCCGGAAGAATTTTCAGACCTCTTTTGTAATTTGCGCAAAAATCTTTGCCGGCAGCCTTCGCCTCTCCGAGTGTAAATTCGTAGACAGGCGAAAGATTCCTGCTGATTTCAAGCACGTCACCGTGCGAAAGATCATGATCGCAGGCAATCACTACACTGTCCTTTGAAACAGATTTTACAACGCCGACTCTGAGCCCGAGATGGTTCGGTCTTTTCGTAACAACCATTTCGGGACCCTTCTTTCCTTCATAGCCTCCGGTGCAAAAGCTTCCGCGGTTGTAGAGCTCCATAAGCTGCTCCATATCACGCCCCATCTGCGAGGTGCGGTATGTCTTCGTGCTTAAATACTCATTTGCCAGCTTTTCATATGCCTCGTAACCCTTTTCGTAATAAAGATCTACGTACTTTCTGTAGATTGCGGTCACTCCGGCAGTGTACTCGGGGCTCTTCATCCTTCCCTCGATTTTAAGGGAATGCGCTCCTGTTTCGAGAATCTTATGCAGAATCGGCAGGGTACACATGTCGCTGTGGCTTAATATGTACGAAGTCCTCCCACTCTCATCTGTGTAGAGACGTCTGCAGGGCTGCGCGCATCGCCCTCTGTTTCCGCTCCTTCCTCCGATCATGCTGCTCATCAGACATTGGCCCGAACTGCCGTAGCACATAGCGCCGTGGATAAAGACCTCCACCTCAAGCCCCGACTCGCGCACAAGATCCGATACCTCTGAAAGCGTAAGCTCACGCGCAGGAACAACTCTCGTCACGCTCCTTTTGAATCTGTTCGCAATAACCATGGTCCCTGCCGCACCGGTAAGTGCCGCCTGGGTGCTCAGATGTATAGGAAGAGCTGGGAACATTTCTTCTATCATGGCCATCACGCCGTAATCCTGGACTATTACGCCGTCAAGTCCCCGAACATACAAAGGAAACAGATAGCCGTAGAGCTTATCTGTTTCCCTGTCTTTTAATAACGTATTCACTGTAAGATAGAGCTTAACACCGCGAAGATGTGCATAGTCAAGTGCTTCAATAAGTCTGTCGCCCTTCGGGTTGTCGGCGTAGGCTCTTGCTCCGAAAAGTTCACCACCCATATAAACGGCGTCACATCCTGCTTCAATCGCCGCGCACATACTCTCAAAGGAACCTGCCGGTGCAAGAAGCTCTGCTTTCATCTTCTCCATAGCATCCTGTTCTCACTGCTTTGTTTGTTCAAGCTTAGCCTCAAGCTTTACAATCTTCTTCTGCTCTTCGATGTTCTCCTGCTTAAGGTCCTCGATTTCGGCATTAAGTGCATCAATCCTACCCTTTAGGCTGATAATCTCGTGCTTCAGGGTATAGATTTCGTTGCTCTTAGAATCGCTGTCGGCCTCTGCATCTTCAAGCTGTTCCTTGACTCTGAAATACTCATCGGCGAGATTCAGCTGTGTGAGAACATTCTTGTGTTCGGTATCGAAATGCTTGAATCCCTCGTTCCGGCTCAAATCAGCAATCTTATTGTTGATAAAGCCTGCAATCTTCTGAAGATACTCCTCGCTCTCATAACCCGAAAGCGTATATCTCTTGTTATTGATAATCACATCGATGTCAGTTTTCTTATTCATGATGCTCCTCCGTTTCTATATCCCCAATAATTGATTATATCTGTAATAACCATTGTTTTCAAGTGTTCTTGCCTCTTTACTTTGCCTGACCGATGTGTGTATAATAGTGAAGCCAATTATTATGGGAACATGGAGGAATTTTACATGAAGCTCTGGGGAGGACGTTTTACAAAAGAAACCAACAGTGCAGTAAGAAGCTTTCACGATTCACTGCCCTTTGACTGCAGATTCTGGCGTCAGGACATTGAAGGAAGCCTTGCTCACGTTACAATGCTCAAGAAGCAGGCTATCATCAACGAATCGGAGTATGTAGCCATCAAAGGCGGACTTGAGTCCATTCTCAGGGACATAGAGGAAGGAAAGCTTGAATTTGACAATTCCGCGGAAGACATCCACAGTTTTGTCGAAGCTAATCTGATTGCAAGAATCGGTGATCCCGGCAAAAAGCTCCACACGGGAAGAAGCCGCAATGATCAGGTAGCTCTTGATATGAAGCTCTACGTCAGGGAAGAGATTACCGAGATTGATGCAATGGTGCTAAGTCTTCTTAAAGTCATCAACAGAATAATGAGCGAAAATCTTGAGACATACATGCCCGGATTCACACACCTTCAGAAGGCCCAGCCTGTCACTCTGGCACACCACATGGGTGCTTACTTCGAGATGTTTCGACGTGACCGTTCAAGGCTTGCTGACACGGGAAAGCGGCTGAATCAGTGTCCTCTCGGTGCGGGTGCCCTTGCCGGTACAACCTACCCGCTTGACAGAGAGCTCACCGCTTCGCTTCTCGGTTTTGACAGTCCGACATTTAACAGCATGGATTCCGTATCGGACAGAGATTATCTTGTCGAGCTCTTGAACGACCTTTCCATGATTATGATGCATCTTTCACGCTTCTGTGAGGAGATTGTCATATGGAACACAAATGAATACAGATTTGTGGAGATTGACGATTCCTATTCCACCGGCAGCTCAATAATGCCTCAGAAGAAGAATCCCGATATAGCAGAGCTTGTTCGCGGAAAGACCGGACGTGTCTACGGATCGCTCATGTCGATGCTTACAACGCTGAAATCTCTTCCGCTTGCCTACAACAAGGACATGCAGGAAGACAAGGAAGTTACCTTTGATGCGATCGACACGGTAAAGGGATGCCTGCAGCTTTTCACGCAGATGCTCGACACACTGACATTTAATAAAGATAGCATGGCCAAGAGCTCGATGAACGGTTTTACAAATGCCACCGATGCTGCCGATTACCTTGTAAAGCACGGGCTTCCGTTCCGTGATGCCCATGGCGTAATCGGAAGACTCGTCCTCTACTGTATGGATAAGAAATGCTCGATGCTTGATCTCACGCTCGATGAATTCAAGCAGTTTTCCGAGCTTTTTGAGGATGACATCTACAAGGAAATCTCACTTGAAACATGTGTTTCAAAACGTACGACCTTCGGTGCTCCAAGCCCCAATGTGATGTCAAACATTGTTGAGATAAACAAAAAATACCTCGGTGAAAAGTAGAAATAAGTTGCGAAAAAGAGAGGACGTTGAGTCCTCTCTTATCATGTTTGACTGATATTCGTCAGAACAGCGAATCATCTCTTCCGATGTTTCGCCGGATGCTTCCGGATCTCATTGAAGAATTCTTTCTTCTTGTGTAAATTCGTCCGTCAGCATTAATCTCGAGCATCTGCTTTGCTGCAATCTGGTCCTTGTTTAAGAATCTCGCATCGCCGTCGAAGCGAATCTCAATGAGCCTGACATCAGAGTTGTCATAAACTTCTCCCTCGCCAAAGATTTTGTGCATTACAATGTCATGTTCGCGAAGATTTTCGATGTCTTCACGGAGCATCTTTCGTTCTTCCGACTCAGCAGAAATTATTATCTTCTGCTTCTCTCCGCCACCGATCGGGACAACAATCTCAGGTACATCATCCTCAGGGTCAAGCTGTACTTCGCTTGAAGTTTTCGCCTTTGCTGCGGAAAGTACATCCTTCGCGGCTGTCTCTTTTGCATCCTCTGTCGGAACAGAGACTGATTTCGTTTTTAGATTGGAAACTGCGGGTGTGCTGACCTTCCCCGACTTTTTAATGATTGGACGCTTCTTTTCAGGAAGCTCTTCCCTGCTGTCCTTACGGTTTTTCGGAGTTATCGATCTGACCTTCATATTCCGAAGTTCATCAAGCTTTGCATGTACAGGACTGTCCTTACGCTTCTTTCTCGTCCTGAAATTAATGAACACAATTACTGCAAGTACAGCAATCACTATTACAAGCACAACAATAACGTAGATGTACCAGCCGAGGCCTTCTTGCTTCTCTTCAGGCTCAGCTTCGGTTACAGCTGCGGGCGTAGGCGAAGGTTCCGGTTCTTCCACCGGTTCGGGCACAGGGTCGGGTGTAGGCTCGGGCGTCGGCTCCTCTTTTGCCTTCTCAACCGGCTCCATTTTGGCAACATAGGTACTTGTTGAATATCCGACCACCTGAGTACCCTCATGATCGAGCATAATCTTATACCAGAGAATTCCTGTCGTTGCCTCTTCTTCCCCGATGATAACTACATTATCTCCTGCCTTTAGCCTGACAAATTCATCATCAATCGATACTCTGTCAAATTCAAGACCCGGTCCTGTCCTGACATTGACATAATCATTTGCAACACCTCTGTAGTAAATTGGATTCAATTCTTCCTCCACCGGTTCCGATGACTTTGCAAATGCATTGATGCCGGAACCAAATACTACGATAAGTGCAATGAAAAGTATAACCGCTAGATGTGACCTGAACGATTTCTTCCTCATTGTTCCTCCTTAAAACTCATCCATCGAGACGAGCTTAATCGTCTCACCATATACCTCTGATACGTCACGGGCAAACCCGGACTTTGAAAAGAAAAACATCTCAACAGGCTTCATGCCCGAACGTTCAATTTCCGCCATGTATTCACCGATTATTTCAGAATCAGCGGGTACGTCCTGATAGAGACAGACTGCAGTTAGCAGCTTCCCGTTCTCATCCTCTGCCACCCAGTCGATGGTGGCCTGTTTTCCGTAACGACTCGACCAGGTAACATACCTGTTAGAAAGCCTTCCATAGTCACTCATCAGTTTCAGATACTCGCCGCATACCCTCGCAAATCGGGGACGCATGTACCCGGAGAGCTCCTTTGTAACGACGGTATCGAAAATCTGTCCACCCTTTCCGGCTTCGACAAGTGAATACTCGTTGAAGACAAACCTGTACCAGAAATTAAGGAAATTATCCTTAATTATATAAAGACCTTTTTTTGTATCCTCCCTGTTTACACTGTCGTAGGAAAATACCTTTTCAACCAGATCCATCTGAATCAGATTCTTCAGATAGACGCTGACCTTTGCTCTGGTAAAGCCTGTATAGTGATGAATCTCATTAAGCTTGATCCTGCCGGCAGCAAGACATGAAAGAATCGCATTGTAGACAGGAAGCTCACGAAGCTCGGTTTTCAGCACCTTTTCAGCCTCGTCAACAAAAACTGAATTTCTGCCAAGAACCAGCCTGACCATATTGTCGCGGACGCTCTGTTTTGTACTGAAGCGTTCAAAGTACTTCGGGATTCCACCGAAGAACGAGTAGATCATGATTATATCCTCAATAGGTGCATTTGGAAAAGCCTCAACGAGCTTTGAAAACTTCAGCTCATCGATTTTCATTATTTCAGAAATGAGTCTGGCGCAGGGAGCAGTCTCACTGACCATTCTGTTTTCAACCCACGAAACGGATGAAGAGATCAGCACAATCATCAGACCGTCCTCCCCGGCTCCTGCAATAAGCGAAGCAATATCTGATGCAAAATCAGAATCGGCTTCAGCGATATACCTGAACTCATCAATGATTATCAGGGATTTGGTGCCCTTGTTATGGTTGAGAACACTTGAAAGAAGGCGCTCAAGACCTTCCGGCTCAATATCGTCCGTGTATCCTCCTTCGTCAAAGGGCGTTCTTCCTGTGTACCGATAGACCTCTCGCGCCAGTCTGATGTACTGTTCGCGCTTCGTTGCCTCTCCGGCTCTGTAGAAGAATGCATTCTTTCCCTCGGCAAAACGTCCGGCAAGAGTCGTCTTTCCCATACCTTCGCGTCCATAGACCACAACGAAGCTGTTTCCGTGCGTTTCGTAGTAGCCTTTCAGTCTCTCAAGTTCTTCTCTTCTTCCGATAAACATAAGTTACCCTCTCTTCCCGTCACATTCTGTCGGGTGCTTCAAATCCGAGAAGCTCGATATTCGTCTCGAGCATTCTGAGTGTCATGGCGCAAAGAGCAATCCATTCCTTCTGCTTTGCCTCATCCTCCTCGCCCATAATCTTATGTTCATGGTAGAAGCTGTTAAAGTTATTCGACAACTCATAAATAAAGGAGCATATCTTATGCGGAGCAAATTCCTTTACTGCCTGCATCATCATTTCAGGGAAGCCGGAAAGTGAGAGCATAAGATTTTTCTCACTCTCATCGCGAAGGCGGCCGCCGTCATCCTCCTTAAGTGAACAGGAAGCTGCATCTTTACCACCTGCAGCGTACTTTGCAAGAATCGACTTAATTCTTACCATTGTATAGAGAATGTAGGGTCCCGTATTGCCCTCAAATGACATGAATTTTTCTATATCAAAGACGTAATCCTTGTACGCCTGGTTAGAAAGATCACCATACTTTAATGCAGCTATTCCGACAATTTTAGCTGTCTTCTTTGCCTCTTCCTCATCAATGCCCCTGTTTTCCCTGATTTTCTCGTACGCAGAATCAGTAATGCCGGCAATTAAGTCCTTGAGCTTAGGCAAATTTCCGTCTCTTGTCTTGAAGGGTTTTCCGTCCGGACCGTTCATTGTACCGTAACCTATGTGGATGAGTTCTGTCTCATCTCGAACGATACCTGCCTTTCTCGATGCCCTGAACACCTGTTCAAAATGAAGTGACTGACGCTTATCCACGACGTAGATTACTTTGTCCGGTTTGAACAGATCCTCTCTCTCAATAAGAGTAGCAAGATCTGTGCAGGCATAATTAACGGCACCGTCTGACTTCACAAGCATGCACGGAGGCATGTTCTTATTGTCAGAATCAACCTTGACATCAACAACAAGTGCCCCGTCATCCATGTGTGCAATCCCGCGATCCCTGAAATCGTCGATCATCTTCGGAATAATGTCGTTAACATCACTTTCCTTCTTCCAAAGTTCAAAGAAAACGCCGAGATTGTCATAGTTTGCCTTGATGTCGTCAACAGAAACACGGACAATCATCTTCCAGAGTGCAAAGTAGCCGGGATGATACTTCTGAAGTGCTGCAGTAATCCTTCCTGCCTCTGCCTTAAACTCGGGATCAATCTTTGAACGCTTCGAAGCCTCGGGATAAATCTCCTCAAGTTCGGAAACGCTGAAGAAGGGTTCTGTCGGGTACTCTCCCTTGAAATCATCATCAAAGTAGACAAGATCCGGATTCGAATTCTTCATGCTTGCCATAATAAGTCCCATCGGCATGCCCCAGTCGCCAAGATGTGTATCACCAAGACACTCGTCACCTGCAAACTTTAAGATTCTCTTAACGCTCTCACCGATAATCGCAGTCCTAAGATGTCCCACATGAAGGGGCTTTGCTACATTGGGACCACCGTAATCGACTATAATCTTCTCTCCCGCCTCTGGATTTACGTAACCAAACTTTTCATCAGCCATCATATCCGTAAGATAATCCGCAAGGAATGCGGCACTTAACTTGATGTTGATAAATCCCGGCATAACTGCTTCAATCATATCAAATGCACTGTCATCCGAAACCTTTGACAGAACTTCCTTCGCGATTTCGACAGGTGCCTTCTTATACTGCTTTGCAGCAGCAAGTGCACCGTTGCACTGGTATTCGCAAAGATCGGGCCTGTTTGAAGCAGTCACCATTCCGTATTTTTTCTCGTAACCGCATTCAGAAAATGCGTTCTCCATCTTAATCGTTATCTGTTCAATAATACTCTTCATTTCTGTTACTCCGTATATTTAATATTTCACAAAACAAAAAACCGAATTAATTTTACATCATCTTTTGCAAAAATTCAATACGAATTTAACAAACCCCCGCCGATGCATTAAGCCCGGCGAGGGTTTTGTACAAATGCTATTCGCAATCCGCTTCGATGCTTGCTCATATAAAAGTGGCAATTTGAGCAATCTGTCTTTGATGTTACTTTCTTTTTCTTTTTTTGTGCTTGTCCCGGTAAACCTTTGGACCGTTATCCTCGACAATCTTCTCCTCACTCTTTTTACTGTCGAAGTAGACAAAATTATCAATCGCGTCAAGAATATCAGCAAAGTCCTCGCGCGGTGCGGCATCGATGTAGCGCATCAGAATCTCGTTTTCCTCTTCGCCGTGAAATCTTCCGTAGAAGATATCAAACAGATTGTGACCACGAACGTAGATTTTTATTGTTTCGATGTTTTTCTTAATGTCATCCTTTGTCCTGATAACAACCTTCGTTGCCTCGCGCATCTTTTTGACGCTTGAAAGCTTGAAAAGATAGGATTTGAACTTGTCATAGAGAATATTGTAAAAATCCTCCTCGCTCTTAATTACGCCGATTTTTGCCATTATCTTCGGATCGAGGAAATAGTTTTCAAATGAATAATACTTTAGGATAAGAACATTCTTGGGCTGAACTCTCGGAAGATTTCCAATATCCTGCTGTTCTCTCTCCTTGTAATATGAACAGAGCTGTTTAACGAGCTGTTCCGGCTTCTTACCGTCACCGTCCCTTATCATCAGGAACTGATCCTTCAGATAGAGCTGGTTGATGTACTTGAGATTAGCGTAGGTCTTAATATTCGTGCAGCTGTTTGTCGTAATAATTGAGATTCTCTTCAGGTTTCCGCGCTCATCCACAATCTCTGAATAGTACTTTCTAAGAAGCATGGGAAGCCGCGTTCCGTCCTGCTTTCCTTCAACAATAAAGACAAAGCTCACGTTCATAAAGTCATTTGCGTTATACCCGAGATCGTTAAGAATCCTATCAATGCTGACGTTCTCAGCAATGCACGTGTTGAATTCTTCGTCGAGACGCACCTGCTTTATCTGCTTTGAGTTGAAATTGAAGATCAGATTGGGTGAGTGTGTCGAGAAGAAGACCTGATTCTTTTTTGAAAGCTTATAGAGTATCTCGCTTGCCTGCTTCTGAAGCTGCGGATGAAGATAGATCTCGGGATCTTCCATCATAATAATTGACGGAATGAAGTTGCTCGAATCAATATATGCCTCGAGAAGAGAAAGAATGTAGATACTCTTTGAACCGGCACTCATCTGAGCCACTGTACCGTCAGGTCTCTTGTCGCGCTTTATCATGATTGTGTTTACGCCGAAGAAATCCGACATACTGAAATTCATGGTGAACTCAACATTCTGGTACCTGCCGCTGTTCCTTGTGTAGCACTTGTTCAGCTTCTCAAGGAAGGAATCCATGGTAAGCTGCATGAGCTTGTACTCCAAAAGCTTTGCAGTGTCATGAATCGTCATCTCCGAGGGCGCCTTCTTTTCAATGACTGCGATACAGTTAAAGCAGTTGTTGCAATTCTTTGCGCTGTCAAACATGCAGACGGAATTGATGATGGACGAGAGAGCATTCTGCTCCTGTGCAAGAAGTATGTCTGCCTGAATTTCCTCTACGCGTCGCTGTGAATCTATAAAATGAATCTTTGGAAAAACCTCCGGAATGGACGGATTGTGCTTTTTGATTCCGTCATAATACCGGACCCTCATCTCATTGCTTACAATGAACGAAAAGCTTAGGATTCCGTCGGCATACGAAGGGAGTCTGTTGCAAAAATCCTTATACCAGATGTCATAATTCTTGTACTTGCTGACAATTCCGTTTCTGTTAAGGACCTGAAGATCGGCATCTGTAATCTCAAGCCTTACACCTATCTCTATGCTCATCTGCGGATTGTAGAAATCCTCGGGCTTAACCTCGTACTTTCCGGAAACCGCAAGAATGGCATTCAGAACGTTCGTCTTGCCTGTGCTGTTGCGGCCGACAAGAATCATCGCATTTTCAATATCCTCGATGTTTAACAGTTTGATTGTTCTGAAATTCTTGATGTACAGAGAGGTAATCCTCATTAAGATCTCTCCTTATCCGAAAAAGCTGATATTGATGCATCCCCGAAATCCTTCACACGCCGCGCTTTCTTATCCGAAAAAGCTAATTATGGCAGCATCTCCGGCATGTCGCACAATCTCTTCCTCAAGTGTGGGACCTTTCTTGCCGTGAAGTCCTCTTCTGTCCGCCTTCTCGGGAAGCATAAAGAATGCCCCGTCTCCGATTCCGCCGAAAATCGCCTGATTCCCTGTCGTATTATCTTTATATGAAAATCTGTCAGATACAGAAAGATCAATATTAATGTTCTTAATCGTAATGTAGCTTAATGCTGAACAGCCGTAGAAGGCTCCTTCACAGATTTTCTTAACGCTTTCGGGAATCACAACTTTCTGAAGCGTAGTTGTATTCTGAAATGCCCACGATTTGATAACCTTCACTGTGGAAGGAATCGTGATGGATGATGCCTTTGAAAGGGAGAAAATCAACTCGCTCCTGTCATAATCCATGACTAATCCGTTTTCGAACCGAAACATATCATTTGCCGATGCAATTTCAAAATTCTTCAGTCTGATGCAGCCGGCTACCGGGTTGCCCTTTATCTCAGTCAGATGATACCCGAAATAAAGCTTTTCAAGGTAGGCACAATCCTGAAATGCCGCCTCACCAAGGTACGCAAGATCCTCATTTAAGATTACTTCCGTAAGACCGCTGCACCTTGCAAAAGCGAAATCACCGATTGAAGAAAGCTTGTTGTTGAAATCAAGCTCTTTTAGCTTTGTGCACCCGATGAACGCGCCCTTTCCTATCTTCTTCAGAGAAGAAGGGAAGGTCACTGACTTGATGGGAGAATTTTCAAAAACATAAGGTCCTATCTCGGTAATGCCATCCGGGATGACAATGTCACCCTTCGGGTTTACCCAGAAATACAGAATCTTTCCGTCAATACTCGTAATCATCGAATTGTCGGATTTATACTTTCCGCCGGCGGGATCGCAGAAAATCGAATCTATTGAAGAACAGCCCGTGAAAGCTCCGGATCCTATCTTGTTAAGCATCCTCGGGAGCGCCAGATAGCTAAGATCCTCGCACATGTAAAAGGCGCTGTCCTCAATCTTTTTTAGTCCCTGAGGCAGTCTGAGTGACTGAATACCCGAATATGCAAAGCAGGCATTCCCGATGGAAGTGAGTCTGCCGTAATAATCCATATTAACTTCTTTCAAAGAAGTACAGGAAAAGAACGCACCGACACCGAGAGTCTCTATGTTTGAAATAAGATTGATATCGGACAATGAAAGGCATCCTGCAAATGACCAGTCTCCGATTGTCCTGACAGTATCAGGCAGAGTAATCGATTTTATACACGTATTCTGATAAAATGCATTGTCACCGACGCCTGTAACGGTAAACCAATTATAACCCGGGGACATTACGCGCTCAGGAACTGTCGCGTCCTCAGTTTCCTGACCATCGGCAAATCCCGAAAGGCAGCACTCTCCGGTCCGCTTTCCCTCCTCGTCGTAAAGGATTGTGTACGTAAATCCCTCATAAGAAAAATCCTTTGCAAAGGCAGTAATTTTACCCGAAAGTGAGATGAAACAAAGGACAAATATCAGTAATGATGCTGATTTAATATACTTTCTCATATAAAATACCGTTCCCGAATATGATTATTGATGTACGTATTATATAACAATCCACCATAAAAATGAACCCATAAAAATAACTGACAGAATTTCACATTTTATGTATTGACAATACAAGGTAATTTTGATACGATTTCAGATAATTTCAATTTCTTATTATTATCACTAACCTATTAACCCGATTATCTTTCGAAAGGAGATCATGATGAGCAGGATTATTGGTGAGGGCATCACATTCGATGATGTACTGTTGGTGCCTGATTATTCCGAAGTAATTCCTAATGATGTCTGCCTGACTACACAACTCACAAAGACGTTAAAGCTAAACATTCCTCTGATGAGTGCAGGCATGGATACCGTAACCGAACATCGTATGGCCATTGCAAT
>JAZLIL010000143.1:0-5546 GCA_045617405.1 Lachnospiraceae bacterium
TTATCGTTAACCATCTTGAGAGTCTTATCCTCTTCCATGAGCTTTCCGATAGCCTGTGAAACCTTGTCATCATCACCCTTATTCTTTGTTGTGAATCTCTGATAGGTGTAAGGGGTTGAATAAACAGGCTTTTCAAAGGAAATCGGTTCAGCCTTTGTTGAAAGTGTATCACCTGTTGCGGGGCTTGTGAGCTTTCCTAATGCTCCGATATCACCTGCATGAAGCTCCTTAACCTCGATCTGCTCCTTTCCTCGAAGAACATAAATCTTTGAAAGCTTCTCTTCTACTTCCTTTTCTGTGTTGTAAATGACTGCATCATTCTTAAGAATACCTGAGCAAATCTTGATAAATGAGAATTTACCGATGAACGGATCAACAAGTGTCTTGAATACTCTGGCTGAGAATGCCTTGCTCTCATCGTAGTCAGCATCAAAATCAGCACCGGTCTTTGCGTTCTTGCCCTTGAGCGTCTTCTTGTTAGGTGCAGGGAAATAGCTTGTAATAGCAACCATTACCATTACGGTACCCTGCTGGTTGATTGATGAACCTGCAAGAACCGGGACAACCTCAGCCTTTGAAACGCTCTCATGAAGAGCCTTGGAAATCTCTTCGGGTGTGAACTCCTCACCTTCAAAGTACTTCTCCATCAGTTCTTCGGATGTATCGGCAACTGCTTCTATAAGGTCAACGCGGCACTTATCTGTCATATCCTTGATAGAATCGGGAATCGCGCACTCCTCATACTTGCTCATTGAAGTGAACTTACGTCCGCCCATCTTAACGACATTAACAAAGCCTACGAACTTTCCGTTTTCAATAATAGGTGTATGGAAAGGAGCGATCTTCTTTCCGAATGTCTCAACAAGAGCATCAACAACTGTCATATAATCAGCATTGTCATCATCCATGCTGGTTACAAAGAACATTCTCGGAAGATTTCTCTTCTCACACATGTCCCAAGCCTTCTGGGTTCCGACTTCAATACCTGACTTGGCAGATACAACAATGATAGCAGCATCAGCTGCATCAAGAGCTTCCTCAACCTCACCAACGAAATCAAAGTAACCGGGAGCATCAAGGAAATTGATTTTCATATCGTTCCACTCAATGGGAACAAGAGAAGTACTGATTGAAAACTGTCTCTTCTGCTCTTCTTTGTCATAGTCGCTGATAGTTGTTCCATCTTCAACGCGACCCTGACGGGAGATGATACCCTTTGTAAATGCCATGGCTTCGACTAATGTTGTCTTACCACAGCCACCGTGTCCTAACACAGCAACATTACGAATTTTGTCTGTTGAATAATTGTTCATCGTGTTTCCTCCAATACATTAATGTCGGTCGGGTATACTTCTTCCACCCTACAACCGTCCAAATTCAATTGTACTCGAAAAGAACTGATTTTACAACAACATTTTGCAATTACGAAAAATGCCTTAATGAAATAGAGGCTGTCTGATTACGACAGCCTTTATCTTAATCAATTACGTTAACCTTTTACAAAGGGTGCAAAAGGCTTACGACCTACCTTATTATCATCTTCTCCACCACTTGTTGATCCACCATTCGGGTCATAATTACCTTTATTATTGCCGACATTAATTTTGTCCGGATTTGTCGTATCATCAAAACCCATGCCTGATAACGCTCCACCGCCCGAAACTTTTTCAAGTTTATCATCCGGAATCTCCCTCACATTACGTTCATTTGAATTTCTGTCCATATTTGCCCTCCTTTATATTTGGTCAATGTTATTCGCAATCCGCTTCGCTCCTTGCTCATATAAATTAATAATGCTAACGCAGATCAGCTCTTCTTATCTTTCCGTTAAATGTCTTGGGAAGCTCTTCTACAAATTCCACGATTCTCGGATATTTGTAAGGTGCGGTGTGTTCCTTTACGTAGACCTGGATTTCCTTCTTCAGTTCGTCTGTTCCGACACTTCCCTTGGTGAGAACGATGGTTGCCTTAACCACCTGACCTCTTATCTCGTCAGGTGCTGCAGTAACGGCACACTCAAGAACATACGGAAGCTCCATAATAACGCTCTCTATCTCGAAAGGCCCGATTCTGTAGCCTGATGACTTAATAAGATCATCTACTCTTCCGACGTACCAGTAGTAACCATCCTCATCCTTCCATGCGGTATCACCCGTGTGATAGTAACCGTCATGCCATACGGCTGCTGTTTTCTCGTCATCCCTGTAATAACCTCTGAAGAGTCCGCATGGTGTAGACTCATCAGTCTTAATACAGATTTCTCCGGTCTGTCCTACAGAACAGATGCTTCCGTCTCTTGCGAGAAGTTCAACCTTGTATAGAGGATTGGGCTTTCCCATTGAGCCGGGCTTGTTCTCGCTGCCATAGAGGTTTGCAATGACAAGAGTAGTTTCTGTCTGACCGAAGCCCTCCATAATCTTAAGACCGGTATGCTCCATAAATTTGTTGTAAACCTCGGCATTCAGTGCCTCGCCG
Source organism: Lachnospiraceae bacterium (assembly GCA_045617405.1). Taxonomy (GTDB): domain Bacteria; phylum Bacillota; class Clostridia; order Lachnospirales; family Lachnospiraceae; genus JAZLIL01. Next base: position 2,476 of record JAZLIL010000143.1, read on the forward strand.
GCTGTAGTGGCGTATCTGATCGATGAGAGATCAAACCTCGAAAGATCCTCTTTAACAAAGAATCTGTACATTGTGGGAGGTGCACAGAATGTAGTGATGTTGTACTTCTTAAACATCGGGAGAATATCATTTGCATTGAATCTGTCAAAATCGTACACAAAAACGCAAGCCTCGCAGAGCCACGCACCGTAGAGCTTGCCCCAGAGAGCCTTGCCCCAGCCTGTATCCGAAATCGTAAAATGAAGATCCGTGGGTCTTATCGAATGCCAGTACTTTGCCGTAACAAAGTGACCTAGTGCGTATTTATGACTGTGTGACGCAATCTTCGGATACCCCGATGTTCCCGAAGTAAAGAACATCAGCATCACATCGTCACCGCGTGAAGCTGCATAACCCTGAGGACGCAGAAAGCTGTCGGAAAAACTCTCAAGCTCTTCGTCAAAGAAATGCCATCCGTCACGCTTCTCATTTACTATGATCTTCGTCTGCATGAGCGGGCACTCTGCGGCTGCAAGCTCAATCTGCTCAGGTACACCGTCATCCGGAGTACACACAATCGCACAGATGCCTGCTGACCGGAATCTGTAGACAAAATCCTTCTTTACAAGCTGGCTTGTCGCAGGAATTGCAACAGCGCCAAGCTTATGAAGTGCAAGAATGCTTATCCAAAACTGATAATGTCTCTTTAAGACAAGCATAACCTTGTCGCCCTTTTGGATGCCGAGACTTCTGAAGTAATTGGCAGCTTTCGAAGAAAGAAGGCTCATGTCTTTATATGAAAAACGCCTCTCGCCATGATTCTTGTCTACGTATATCATACACTCCTTTTCAGGCTTTGTTTCACCGAGCTTATCAACTACATCATATGCAAAATTAAAATTATCTTCATTCTTGAACTTTATTTTCTTAAGCTCACCCTTGCTGTTGATCTTCGTATCGACAAATGAGCTCCAAACAAGACCTTTACCGGATGTATCCTTCTTGATTGCATCGGGTTCATTCTCAACGGGAAGGGGAAGATTTTCACCCTCTTCACTTGGATCATTGATAATAAGCGTAAAGAACTCACAATCCTCACCGCCGACAGCAACCATACCGTGTGGTGTACGGCTGTCAAAGTAGATAACATCACCCGGATAGAGCGTTTCTATGTTGTTGCCAAACTGTGCAAGAACACTTCCCTTAAGGATGATGCTCGTCTCCTGTCCCGTGTGAACATTGAGATGAATAGGCTTAAACTCATCGCCCTTGACATAGGGGATTGTTACATAAAAAGGCTCACCGAGCTTATTCTTGAAGTGAGGTGCCACATTGAGATAATTGAAGCCCTCTTTTCTTGCAATAGGAACACCCCCACCCTTTCTAATAATGGAATATGTTGTAAGCTTGGGGCTTGAACCCTGCATAAGATCCGAAACGTCAACGTGAAACAACGATGCACACTTGTAAATAAAAGTAAATGCGAAATCCTTCTCGCCGTTTTCGAATGCAAGATACTCCTCGTTTGAAAGCTTTGTCATCGAGGCCATATACTCAACCGAAAAACCGTTAAGTTCACGCAGCTCCTTAACACGTGAAGCCACATCAACAATTATCTGATCCATAGTACTGTCCTTTCATAATGAATGAGATTAGCGCTGTGTTTAATCCATCACTTATGATATAACGTAAAAACAATAAAACCCGTCTCAACTGACATTGAGACGGGATAACCCGCGGTACCACTCAATTTGCGATTTCTCGCCACTTAGCGGACTCCAACAAGTCCTTTGCACTGACGCAGCACATCGGAAGGCATCTACCTGCAAAATGCTCTCGGGCCTTCAGCTCGGAAGTGATGGGTTCTGATCTACTCTGCCGCCGTTTCTCAGCAAATCCCGGCTCTCTGTGGGTTTCATAAATCGACCGTCTTCGTCACAGCTTTTCATATATACTTTTACAAGTCCTCCGATTCAGACTCTATAAAAGAGTAATAGCACACTTATGATTCAATGTCAAATGATTTTTAAGCACTTTCGATTTATTTAAGCTTCCGCCAAAAGGCACTATCACGAACTATTCAGCACAACCGGTTATCTAAGAGCATCGGCTGAATAGTCCGGTCCTTCCATGGTGCACGGGACTTCGATACCAACTTCCTCCTTGCGCCAGACATCAGTGTTTTCATATACATAGTTTTTCATATCAACACCATTCTCAGGAATCTTCGCGACAGTCAGCTTCTCCCTGATTGCAGCTATTTCATCATCCTTGTCATAGGTGATGTCTATCTTTGTCCCGGGTGCGATGTTATACCAAATCCACCTTGCATCGGGAACCGTCAGTCTTACGCAGCCGTGTGAAACGCTCTTTCCGAGATTATTCCAGGAAGAGGTGTAGGTTGAATCATCCTTTGCTAAGTAGAGTGCGGAATGGAAATAGATTCTTCCTGTAATCTGCGTCCAGTACTGGGCATAGACATCTGTATTATTGAAAATTGCATACCTGACACGATGATCGTGCATTGAAAAGCTTCCGGAAGGAGTTAAAGAACCTGATGCCCCGCTCGAACAGAGCATATAGCGAACAGGGCGGTCATATTTCCCGCTGTCGCTCTTTTTGTAGACGGCAACCACATGGTGACAAAGATTTACAAGAATATAATAGGTGTCACAAGTGGGAAATCCCTTCGGAAACTCATAATCGCCGTCGTCGGCAATCAACTCCTCAAAGCTCATGGAAACTGTAGGCGCCAGGATCTTAAATTGCTCCTCTTCCGAGAGCTGTTCGAAATCATCACTTTCATCTTCTTCCTCGAGAATCTCAATTTCGTACTTTCTAAGGAGCTCTTCTATTTCAAAATCTTCTACAGCTGTCTCCTGCTTTTGGGGCTCTTCGGGCCCGATTTCGGCCTCAATTGCATGTAAGGAGGAGTAGTCTTCCCTTTTTATGGAACAAGCAGTCAGAGCGCACGTCATAATCATTCCAAAAATGATTAATGCTGTTCTATTGTGTTTTTTTGACATGATTTTCATCCCGTTATTCGCAAGTCAATGTTATTCGCAATCCGCTTCGCTACTTGCTCATATAAA
>JAZLIL010000144.1:0-6904 GCA_045617405.1 Lachnospiraceae bacterium
ACATGGCTACGATCCGACTTGATTCTGAAGCATTTTGACAATGCACTTCATGTTTTCTTCTGTGCCGATCCCGAATGGAGAAAGCTCAGAATGATGAAGCAGTTTCCCGACATGACGGAGAAGCAGATGGCAGACCAGCTTGCAGCAATCGACAGACAGCGAAACAAGTACTGCAGCTACCACACAAAGACGGAATTCGGCGCCGCAAGGTACTACGATTTTTGCCTCAACACCTCAAGGCTCGGAATGGACTACTGCAAACAGCTCATTCTCGATGCTGTCAGGAAATAGAATAAACGGTTATTGAAGGGTGACAGCGGAGCTTTCTTTCTGTCATCCTTTTTTATCAGGGAAAGATATTTGCCTGCGGCAGGAAGAGTACAGTGGGAGGCGGGAGTGAAAAATGGCGGATTATGAATATCTGATTGTCGGTGCGGGGCTGTTTGGAGCTACCTTCGCACATGAGATGAAGGAGGCGGGACACAGGTGCCTTGTGATTGACAGACGCGACCATGTGGCCGGAAACATCTACACGAAGAAGCAGTCGGGAATTGATGTTCATGTTTACGGTGCACACATCTTTCACACGAATGACGATCGCGTCCGGGAATTTGTAAATAAGTTTGCTTCCTTCAATAATTTTGTCAATTCACCTGTTGCGAACTATCGCGGCGAACGGTACAATCTCCCTTTCAATATGAACACCTTCAATCAGATGTGGGGAGTCAGAACCGCCTCCGAGGCGAAGAAAATCATCGAATCGCAGATAGCGGGACTAAACATCGGAGAACCCGCGAATCTTGAGGAACAGGCCTTGAAGCTTGTTGGGCGCGATGTCTATGAGAAGCTTGTGAAGGGTTACACCGAGAAGCAGTGGGGAAGACCGTGCAGTGAGCTCCCCGCATTTATTATCAGGCGGCTTCCGCTCAGATTCGAGTACGACAACAACTATTTTGATGCGAAGTATCAGGGAATCCCCACGGAGGGTTACACTACAATGGTAGAAAGAATGCTCGAAGGGATTGAAGTAAGAACGGGCACTTCATATAACGAAGCAAAGGCGGAGGGAATTTGCGCGAAGAAGACAATCTATACCGGAATGATAGACGAGTTCTTTGATTATTCACTTGGCGAACTTGAGTACAGATCTCTCCGGTTTGAAACGAAGGAACTTGAGATGTCCGATTTCCAGGGAAATGCCGTCGTAAACTACACCGATTCAAAGCCTGCATACACAAGGATCATTGAGCACAAGCATTTTACGTTCGGAAAAGGACCGGTGACGATCGTCACAAAAGAGTATCCCGCGGCGTGGAAGAGGGGAGACGAACCCTGCTATCCCGTCAACAGCGAAGAAAATAACAGACTCTATGAAAAATATAAAGAACTTGCAAAAAAGCGCGGCGACGTGATTTTTGCCGGAAGACTCGGTGAGTACCGGTATTACGATATGGATGCCACTGTCCTGTCGGCCCTGACGCTTGCCGACAGGCTAAAATCATGCGCGTTGTCCTAGATACTTGATTTATTTCGCGTTATATGTATACTTAGTAGGTGGTGATTTGTCGTTTTTGGGGGAATGACGATAAGGGGGATATAAATGGACCTGACGGTACTGCAACCGGGGATGGAGCTTTCACTGGGCTGCGCCGGTAATGGCGGGGCTATTGAACTCAAGGTAGAGGTCATGGAAGTGATCTCTACTTGTGTTGTCGTGAAGCCGATTATGCATGACGGAAAAATGCTTGATTTTTCGACTAGCGACCTTGACATGACGCTTATGATCCTCGAGGACGAGAAGCTTTATGGTTGGGAGCATGTAGTGGTGAAAGCCGGAATCCTGAGGGGACGCGACAGATGTCATCTTATTTATTGCGTCGGAGAAGCTGTGAGCATCAACAGAAGAAAGAGCTTTCGGGTTTATTTCGGATGCTCGGGCTGGATGAAGCGTCTCAACGGAGTGTCTCCTGAGGAAATCACTGTAAGGGATGTCAGTAATGAAGGCGTCGGAATAATCTGCCAGGGCACAAACATGATGGCAATCAATGAGCTTGTCGATCTTGAGTTCAGTCACAGGGAAGTTAGCGGAATTAAGCTTCACAGTCGTGTGGTCCGCGTGAGGGAACTTAAGGACGGAAGAGTGGAATATGGCTGCAGAATAGTCAAGGCGCCGGCAAATCTTACCCAGTTTTTGACCAGGAAGCAGCTTGATATTAGACGAAATGCAATGAAGAAGCTGACGCAGCAGCAGATGGGCGAAACACCTGACAATACCTGACATGGAATCTGCCTGAGTCAGAGATAAAGAAGGAGGCAATATGTTTTCCGTCAGTCTTGATAAATTAATTGAAAAAATGAAGCTGGAGAACCTTACTCCGGAGCTTGAGACAAAAAACGTTCAGATTTCAAAGCCCGACGTAAACAGACCTGCACTTCAGCTTGCAGGTTTCATGGAAAAGTTCGACAATGACAGAATTCAGATAATCGGAAACGTGGAGTACGCCTATCTCGGAACGCTTGCCGACCGTGAGGAGGTTTTTGACAAGTTCTTAAGCTACGGCAGTCCCTGTGTTGTGTTTTGCAGAAGCCTTGAGGTTTCCGATTCAATGATTGCGCAGGCGATTAAGCATAAGGTATCAATCCTGAGAACAGACAAAACAACATCATCATTTATGGCCGAGGTAATCAAGTGGCTGAATGTTGAACTTGCTCCCTGCATTACAGTGCATGGTGTTTTAGTCGATGTTTACGGCGAAGGAATCTTAATCACAGGTGAATCGGGAATCGGAAAGAGTGAGGCGGCGCTGGAACTTATTAAGCGTGGTCACAGACTTGTCAGTGACGACGTTGTTGAAATCAGAAAAGTCAGCGATGATACTCTTATCGGGTCATCGCCTGAAATAACAAGACATTTTCTTGAGGTCAGAGGTATAGGCATCATTAACATAAAGGCACTGTTTGGCGTTGAATGTGTTAAGAATACGCAGGCCATTGACCTCGTTATCAATCTTGAAGATTGGAAAAAGGATAATTCCTACGACAGAATAGGTCTTGAGGAGCAGTATGTTGAGTACCTTGGCAACAAGGTAACCTGCCACAATATCCCGATAAGACCGGGTCGTAATCTCGCGGTCATATGTGAGGCGGCCGCAGTTAACTGCAGGCAGAAGAAGATGGGCTATGATGCTGCCGCAGAGCTTTATAAAAGGATAACAAGCAGAAATTTCAACGAGATCCGTTAGTTGAGCGGGGCGGGAATAATTAAGTAAGGAAAGGATTGTATGACGGCTGCCATCTTGCCATCATGCAGAAGTGTGCAATTATCATGAGTAAGGTTTGTTTTGGAATCGATCTGGGAGGAACATCCGTTAAACTCGGAATGTTCAGCGATTCCGGAGAACTCCTTGAAAAGTGGGAAATTCCGACCAGCAAGGAAAACCAGCAGGAAACAGTTCCACGCGAAATGGCGGAGGCAGTTCTTAATAAGCTTTCCGAAAAAGGGATTGCAAGGGAAGACTGTCTCGGAGTTGGTGTCGGAGTACCCGGACCCGTAACTCCCGACGGAACGGTAATCAAGTGTGCAAACATCGATTGGGACATTTTCAATGTTCAGAATGTCCTTGAAGGATATCTTAGCATGAAGGTCAGGGTATCAAACGATGCAAACGTGGCGGCTCTCGGCGAGTACTGGAAGGGCGGCGGACGCGGTTTCGGTGTTACTGTTCTTATTACGCTCGGAACGGGCATCGGCGGCGGTATTGTCATCAACGGGAAGCTCTACGCGGGAAATAACGGCGGAGCCGGCGAGATTGGTCACATGTGTGTGAACATGGATGAAACTGAAATCTGCGGATGCGGTTCATCGGGACATCTTGAACAGTATGCATCGGCAACCGGAATCTGCCGTCTGGCGCGCGAAGAGCTTGAAAAGAATCCCTCGGAAAAGACACTGCTCCGCGGTCTGACCGATTTTACAACAAAGGAGATCTTTGAGGCCGTAAAGAATGGTGACGACCTCGCAAAGAGGGTTGTTGACAGATCCTGCAGATATCTGGCAATGGCCTGCACGAGCATAGCTACGTGCTATGATCCCGATGCATTCATCATCGGCGGTGGTGTGAGCCGTGCCGGAAGTATAATAACGGATACCGTTGCAAAGTATTATAAGGAATGGAGTATGCTGGCTCTGAAGGAAGTCAGGTTTGTTCTTGCCGAGCTTGGAAACGATGCGGGAATCTACGGCTCGGCAGAGCTGGTATTGGACTGATATGAACATAGACAGATTGCGGCTGCATGTCGGTGACATAAGGGAAAATGTTCCGCTTGCGGCATTCACAACATTTAATATAGGAGGTCCGGCGCAGTACCTTGTGACACCGAAAAATGAGGAAGAGCTTTCAGCAATCCTCGGTTTCTGCCACGAGGAAAAGATTGTTCCCTTTATTCTCGGTAACGGGAGCAATCTTCTTATCAGCGATAAGGGCCTGAAGGGAATCACCATCTGCATGAGAGGTTTTGATGCAGATGTTGCATTCGACCGGGACGGAAATGCAATAGCAGGTGCCGGCATCAGTCTTCGTAAATTTGCTACTACTATGGCAAAGAACGGTTTTACGGGATTTGAATTTGCCGCAGGTATCCCGGGAAGCTTTGGCGGGGCGATTGTTATGAATGCCGGCGCCTACGAAGGAGAGATGTCACAGGTTATGGTCGGCATAAGGGCTATGGATATGGAAGGCCACGCTTTTAGTATTCAAAAGGATGAGTTCGGATACGGCTACAGAACTTCGATGATGCTTCGCAGAGGACTTCTTGTTCTTGAGGGAAGAGTCAAGCTTGAGCATGGTAATGCGGATGCGGCAATGGCAAAAATCTCGGAGCTTAATGCGAAGAGAAGGGAAAAGCAGCCGCTAGAGTATCCGAGTGCGGGAAGTGTGTTTAAGCGTCCCGAAGGGTATTTCGCCGGAAAACTTATTATGGATGCGGGACTCAGGGGCTTGCGTGCCGGCGGCGCTCAGGTGGCTGAGAAGCATTGCGGGTTTATCGTTAACACGGGAACCGCAACCGCCGCAGACGTCAAGAATCTTATTGAAGTGGTTCAGGCAAGGGTTTTTGAAAGGTTTGGAGTGAGACTGGAGCCTGAAATCAGGATTTTAGGTGAGTTTTAATGTCGTTTGCAAGGGAAGTCAGTGCAGAACTTTCAAGGGTAGCAGTCAAGACAAGACACTGCAGGATTGCAGAGCTTGCCGCAATCGTGACGCTTTGCGGAAGCTTTGACCGGGAAAGAGGACTTACAATCAGAACTGATTGGAATGATTGCTGCAGTGTGGCCGTCGATCTTATCAGAAAGCTGTTTGACTACGAGTGCGAGCTTGAGGATGTTCAGATCCAGGGCGGCAAAGTGACACACATCATCAGCGTGTCTGACGGGAATGTGGTTGCCAATCTTCTTGGGGCAGTCAAGGCAGAGGCTGATGCAAACGGAAGATTTTGTGCGGGTTCGCAGGCATTTTCAAGGAGCTGCTGCAAGAGAGCTTTTATCAGAGGAGCTTACATTACGGCAGGGTCCATGAGCGATCCTGAGAAGGGTTATCATTTTGAAATCGACACTGATTCGAAAAAAGCCGTAAAGGTAATTTCGGAGGCAATCGGAGCCTTTGATATAGAGGCGAAGACCGTAATCAGAAAGAACAGATACGTCATCTATATAAAAGACGGAGATTCCATTGTAGATCTTTTAAATGTTATGGAGGCCCATGTGGCACTCATGAAGCTTGAGAATATCAGAATTCTCAAGGAGATGCGCAATTCCGTCAACAAGCGGGTCAATTGCGAGGCGGCAAACATCAATAAGACTGTTGTGGCCGCATCAAGGCAGATTGATTGCATAAACCTGATAATAAGTAAAGGCAGGTTTGATGAACTGACGGATGAGCTTAAGGATGTGGCTCTTGTCAGGCTTGACAATCCGGAGGCCTCACTTGAGGAGCTTGGGACAATGTTAGAGAAGAGAGTCGGAAAGTCAGGGGTCAATCACAGACTGAAAAAGCTGATCAGCATTGCCGAAAGCATTGAAGGCAATGGTGCGATAGAGTAATGATTTAGGAGGAAAAGTTGTTATGCTTCAGAAGAAAATGGTTTTCAGCGTTGTGTCGGATCTTGAAAGGAGACCGCTCGCAAAGCTCGTTCAGGAGGCGAGCAAGTTTGAGAGTACCATCTACATGGAGTACGAGGATAAGAAGGTCAACGCAAAGAGCATCATGGGCATGATGGGACTGTTCTCACTTATCAGCAAGGGCTCGGGCAGCAATGAGGTTAACGTAATAGTTGACGGAGGTGACGAAGCAGAAGCCCTTGCAGGAATTGAGGACTTCCTCGCTTAACCTTAAAGATCAGGGCTGGCCTTCGCCAGCCTTGAAAATCATAAGGGAGCGGGAAATCATTTTGCCAAAAGGAGAAGTGTAACAATAGGAGGTAATCGGCAGTGAGTGACAGAAAACGGGGAAGGATAAACAAGGTCAGAGTGGCAATTGCAATAGAAGTGTTTGTGGTTGTAATCCTGCTTATCGTGATTGGCGTCATAGTCTTAAAGAATAAATTTGGAAAGAAAGACACAAAAAAGACGGACACGACAGTAGTAGAACAAGTACAGAAGGAAACGAAGGAGTCGGCACCTGCACCAGAGCCGGAACCTGTACCGGAACCGACACCCGAGCCTGCGCCGGAGATTAACGCGGCTTTGGTCGAGGCATGTGACAGGGCAAAAATCGTTGCCGCACAGTACGATTACGACGGTGCGATTGAGCTGATAAAGTCAGTAGACGGCTATGAGGAGGATGAGGAAGCATGTAAGCTTATTTCCGAATACGAAGACGGAAAGTCAAAGCTTGTGCTTTGGCCCGAC
>JAZLIL010000145.1:0-5303 GCA_045617405.1 Lachnospiraceae bacterium
ACCAAAAACGCAGAATAAATTTTCGTCCTGCAAAGAAGAAAAACGCAGGCGTAGCGGGCTACGTCAAGTTTTTCTGATGAAGCAGGCGGAAATTTAGGCAAGTTATTTGGTCTGGTTATTTGCAGGATGATGTACTAGGAACTCTGCAGAGACGGTAGTTCATTTTCTAAAGGAGAATACTACCGCAGATTTGAAGTGACGGTAATCCGCTTTTCAGGGGAGACCATTATTCCGGATTCTCAAGTACGATGGTTCCTTTCTTGCGCAGGAAGATGTAGTAGACGATACAGATGATTATTCCAAGTATGGTTGCAAGCGGTGCGCTTGCTCCGATGTAGAACAGCGATTCACCGTGCATCTTAGCCATCAGATAGGAGAACGGGAGTCTGATGATGAATGACTGGCAGATGGCCTGAATCATTACAAAAAGAGACTTTTCGTGTGCATTGAAGTAACCGATGAAGCTGAAGAGTATGCAGGTGATTACCGCTTCCGATGAGAAACCGCGGAGGTATTCGAAGGCTTTCTCCACGACGATTGCATCGGGAGTAAAGAGGGATGCAATCAGATCGCCCTTGAAGTAGGCAAAGAGAGCAATGAAGACGCCTGTTCCGCCGCCGACAAAACATCCGAAACGCAGCGCTGCAAGACCGCGGCGCTCTTTTTTTGCACCGACGTTTTGAGATACAATTGCTGCCATCGACTGCATGATTGAGGTGGGAATCAGCATTATGAAGGACTGAATCTTATTGCCGACACCGTAACCTGAAGAAGAGGCAAGTCCGAGGCCGTTGATGAAAGCGCAGATAGCAAGAAATGTGAAGTGCGTAATCAAAGTCTGGATGCCCATGGGAATTCCAATCTTAATGACCTTCGGAATTTCTACTCCGAACCTGAGATTCTTTCTCGAAAATTCGAAAGGGAAACCACGTTTAATAACAATCCTTAAGGACAGAAGTACACTTACGGCTTGAGCCAGAATGGTTGCGAGCGCTGCACCTGACGCATTCATTTTGAAGACAGCCACAAGAAGAAGGTCCCCGAAGATGTTTACAACGCACGCAATTCCGACGAAAACAAGCGGGAGCTTGGAGTCGCCGAGACCACGCATTATGCTAGAAAGAAGATTGTAGGCAACTACAAAAATATAACCGGCACCGCAGATTCTGGTGTAATTGACAGTCTCTTCGAGAGCCTCGGGAGGAGCCTGAAGAAGGATTGAAAGCGGTCTTGCAAAAACGACAAGTACGACCGCACTTATGACTGCGACAACAGAGAACAGAAGTATTGAACCACCAAGCAGGTCACCGATGAGCTCGTTTTTCTTTTCACCAAGGTGTTTGCCGATCAAAACAGTAACTGCGGCGGAAAAAGATACAATGGTAAATGTGAAAAGATTCATCAAACCTGAGCCTGTCGAGACACCTGAAATTCCTTCAGGGGTTCCGAACTGCCCGACAATCAGCATATCAACAGCACTGTAAAGTGCCTGAAGCACCTGAGCACCAAAAATTGGCAGCATGAAACGAAGCATTTTTCCGGGGATGCTTCCGGTCGTAAAATCATAGTTTGAGTTCATAGTAATCTCCATTCTGCGAGCAAGCCGCAGTACAAATAGTGACGAAAGTGCTGCGTTCTGTCGCACTAATCAACACTATTGTTCAGTATTTTGGGCACAAGCACAATTGTAACGTTGTTTCTCACTTTTTGCAAGGCTAAAAAAATGGAAGAATATTCGTGTTAAGGTTTTTTACTGCTGCGACTTGTCAAAATGTGAATGCCAACTACTGTTTTGAACTGTTTTCGGGCGATTCATGCTAAAAACGTTGTTTTTCAAAATGGCGTGTGCTATAATTCACCTGATAGTTGCAGTAGTGCAAGTGAGCATAGGTGGGTCAATGAAAAAAACAAAAGTCCGTCGGAACGTTATCATCGTATCCGTATTTCTTGCCATATATCTGATTGTACTGGTAATCGCGTATTTCTTATGCAGGCAGAGGGCAAGCAGTTTTGAAAACAAAATAAGATCAACTGCGGAAGAGTATGATTACTGTACATTTACGCTTGTTCCGAGGGGCAGCAAGACAGACAGCTGGTCGAGAATCCTCTCAAGCGGAGCAAAGGTGACAGGAATCATTTACAGCGGTACGTTTTCGAGCTACAGCGAGTATCCCGTAAGTGACTGGTATGCCAGACTGGACATCGGCTCTGACTGTTACATCAGTGATGCCTGGAACGGAGAGATTGAGTTTCATCAGTTCGGAAGCGGGGAGGAAGTTGTTCAGAGCATCTATTTTAAGGACTACTCTCTTGAAGACATTAAGCTTGATTACATCAGGCAGGGAAACGATTTGATGATCGAACTTCACAAGGGAGATTATGTGATTTATCGTCCGAGCAGGGAAGTCTATGAGGTTCCCGTTCAGGCTACGATGACAGTGTCATCCGTAAACATCGGAATCATCTTTTACTATGAAAGTGATTTGATTTTTGATGATTGCTATGCACTGTTCCATCTTGAGTGTTCGGATATTTCCGCTGCGCAGAAGGTCGGACTTTCGGCGGCACTCGGCGTGTGGTTTTTCCTGACTGCAGTCGCAGTGATTCTGCTTTTTTATTCGCAGTATATGAAGAGAAAACTCAAGCAGCAGGAACGCATCATTGAGTCGACTCTTGCAACCTTCACGAAGTTTGTCGATGCCAAGGATCCCTACACCAACGGTCATTCGGAGCGGGTCGGTCTTTACACGATGCTGATTGCACAGAAGATGGGACTTTCCGAGACACAGTGCAAGCATTTCAGATATGTCGGTCTGATGCACGATTGCGGAAAGTGCTATATTCCGGATGGAATTCTGAAGAAGCCGGGAAGACTGACAGAAGAAGAGTACGACGTAATAAAAACTCACACGACAAAGGGAGCAAAGCTTCTTGAATTCTTTGATTCAATCGAAGGAATCAGGGATGGTGCTCTTTATCACCATGAACGCTACGACGGAAAAGGATATCCCGAAGGAAAGGCAGGGGCGGATATTCCGCTTATCGCAAGGATTATCTGTGTTGCCGATGCTTTTGATGCCATGAATTCGCAGCGTTATTACAGAAACAGACTTGACAGGGAAAAAATCCGTTCTGAACTTGTAGTGAACAAGGGCAAGCAGTTTGACCCCGAGATTGTTGACATCTTCCTCGAAATGTGGGACGGAAACGATCTGTACGAGGAAATGATTAAGTTCAACGAGCAGCTTGACGGCTGAGGTTTTCCTTTATTACCCCCACATGTTTTTAATAAGTGCGGCAAATTCCATGTAGGCAAAGGTGTCTTCAAGACCTTTGAATGCTTTGAGCAGATTTTTGTAGTACTGCTCCTGAACTGTTGCGTCAGTGACATTGAAAGCCTCCCAGAGCTTATCCCCTTCAATAAGATAACTTCTCCAGATTGCTCTCATGTTTGAAAGCTTGTCACCCATAGTGACCATTTTGACCTCGCGGCTTGCGTTTTCAAGATGTTCAAGAGCGTACTGTTTTCTAAGTGCCCATGATTCGCTTCTCGGAAGCTCGGGGTATTGCGGTTCACTTTCCGATACAACAAGATCGGCAATTCTGTCACCAAATTCTTTTCTAACGGTCTCTTCAGTGACCGAAGTGTCCTCAAGAACATCATGAAGAGCAGCTGCGGCAAGAAGCTCCTGGTCGCAGGTCATGGTAGCAGTGATAGTAACGGCTTCCATGGGATGTACGATGTAGGGAACATTGTTTACCTTGCGTTGCTGTCCGCTGTGGGCGTTGACAGCAAATTTGACGGCTTTGTCAATGATGTCGGTATTGAGTGATTTTTTCTTTTGCATGGAATCCTCCGACTATTGCTATTTTAATGCATTTGTAAGCTTCAGTGCCACAGCTTTTCTCTGACGCGCGCGCTTTGAATACCTCGGTCCCTTTCTGGAATCATAGTATGCCTTTGCTTCGGAATGGAGCTTTATGAGACCTCTTGGAGTAGGGGAATCAACAAAGGCCATGAAGGTTTTTCTCAGATTGTTGAAATCTTCGATGCTGAAGTCAATATCATTTTCGAAGAAAGGAATAAGATCTGCGGCTGTTTTGCAGACACTGAGATTGAAGCTCTCAGAGCTTCGGTTTCTTTCTTCGGCGACATTATGAAGGAACGAAGTCTGACCGATAAGGAGAGAGTCAAGTTCGAAATCAGAAATTGTCTGTTTTTCAAGCTCCTTTGCGATTGTTAAGGCTTTCTGACACAGAATTCTTGAATTTCTCGTCAGTGAGAGCGCATCCTCAACTCTTCTGTTGGCAAATGAAATATCCGTGAACCTGTCATACGAATCGGTAAGGATACTGAAGAGCATTCTGTCAATCGTAAGACCGGCGGGCATTTCATCAGGTGCATTGCTGTCTTCATCGGGTTTTGCGTCGTTTAATGGAAGGACAAGCTGCTGAAGCAGCAGATTCTGTTCGCCTTCACCAAGATACTCCGAGAAGGCCTTGTAGGTGTTGCCGCTGTAGAGTGAAAGGATAACTGCGGCCTCTTCACCGAGTGTAGTGTAGCAATCCTGGAAAAGATGCGCAAACAGCGAACCCACAAAGGTCTTCGGATCGTATTCGGAATCAGTGTAGACGTCACGAACATAGACAAGCTTTGATGTGAGTCTTTCTGCAAAAAGTGCGGCAACAATCTCATCGTCCCTGACTATGAATTTCGTGTATCGCCTGTCATAGTTGTCGGGGTCAAAGAAGATGTCTTCTTCTCCCGCAAATACAGAAAGCCTCTTAAGGAGGGGATCCTTTGCATCGGAAACCGTGTAAACGGGAGGGAGAAGATTGATGTCGCGTTTTAACAGCTTTGCGAATCTTGTTGCTACAATGTCCTGAAGATAGTAAACCATGCAGTGACCTTCGGTAACGATAGGCGAAAATCCGCACTTTGTCAGACAGAGGTTGCCTGCTTCTATAGTCGGAGCTTTTCCGTAAAGGAAGGCTTCTGCAAGAGTCGAGCCGTTCTTGTAACAGTAAGCCTTCATGACATCTAAAAGCTTTCTTGCGATTCCGTGATTCCTGAACTCGGGAATGACGTAGATACGCTCCAGGCAGATGTATCTGGGCGAAACCGGTGAGGAAGTGAAGCAGACATAGCCGACCAGACTGTTGTCTTTGTCACAGCATCCGATGCCGCGCAGCGTGGAGTCTTCGTAAATGCCGTGGAGAAATTCGGGAAGGACGTCGATGAGTTCTTTTGAATTCTCGGGGAATATGAAGAAACTTAGCCCGTCAAATTCCGGAGCGGCATA
>JAZLIL010000146.1:0-16525 GCA_045617405.1 Lachnospiraceae bacterium
CCATATGCCGTTTACTTCCAGGGAGGTCTTACATTCTATCATGCAAAATACGGAATTCTTATGTCGCTTCAAAAGCTTCTTGACAAAGGCCTGGCTAAATTACCAAACCTTATATACATTTAGGCGATATTGTGCTAACATTAATTAGTTAGGGTATGCATAAAGTACTCAAACGAATTTGAAAACGCAACGGGGTGCTGATTATGTCATCAAAGGTTTTTGGAATTGACTTTGGAACCAAGTATTTAAAGATTAATAAGAAAAATGACGGTATCGTTTACGATGCATGCAATGTTATTGCAATAGCAGATAAATCCAAGGTTATCGCAATCGGAGACGATGCTTTTGAAATGGAAGGAAAGGCTCCTTCCAACATTGACGTAATCTATCCGGTAAAGTACGGGGTTATTGCAGACATTAAAAACATGCTCGCTATGATTAATAAAATTAGCGAAACAATGGCTGAAAAGTACGGAAAGCTCCCGGGATGCGAATTCATAGTCACAACGCCCGGAAACATTACAGAAGTTGAGCGCAGAGCATTTTTTGACATTATCTCAGACTGTGCATTCAAACCAAAGAGCGTAAAGCTTGTAGAACGCCCTCTTGCAGATGCTCTCGGATGTGGTCTGAACATTGACGATCCTACAGGAATGATGGTTGTTGACATCGGTGCCGACACAACAGAGGTTTCAATCATCTCGCTCAACGGCATCGTCCTTTCAAATCTTATTCCAATCGGCGGAAACAGACTTGATGAAGACATAATTATCAACGTAAAGAAGAATTACAACCTTGTTATCGGAAATAAGACAGCTGAAAACATTAAGATTAAAATCGGAACCGCAATGCCCGACGATACACCGCAGACAGTTAAGGTCTACGGAAGAGATGTCATCAGCGGACTTCCCGTTGAAAAGGAGATTGATTCAGGGTTTGTTTACGAGGTCATGAAGGACAGGATTGAGAGTATCGTCGATTCCATCAAGGCAATTCTCGAAAAGACTCCTCCCGAAATTTCATCAGACATCATTGACAACGGAATATGCCTCACGGGCGGCTCATCAATGATCAGAAATATCGACAGACTCTTTCATGAACGCACCGAGCTTGACATAAGACTCTGTGAAAATCATGCCAATTCAGTTATCGAGGGACTCACAAGAATCATGAACGATGAGCGTTATCAGGTACTTGCAAGAAGTCCCAAACAGGCAAATTACTACGAATAAGAGTTGAAGAACAGATATGTTTAATAACAGCGGCAAAAAGAAGATAAAGATCAGTTCGAAAACCGTACTTGCCATACTTGTTGCCATTTGTACCATTCTCATTATTCTGTCATATGTGTTTCCCGAATTCTTTGCTCCTGTAAAGAGTGCCGTCGGTTACATTGTATCTCCGATGCAGAAGGGAATTACGCTGACAGGCGGTTACATCAGTGACGGTCTTGATATCCTTACTGAAAAGCAAAAGCTTCTTGAGGAGAATGAAAGACTCAGAAACGAACTAGCAGAAGTAAGGAACGAAAACCAGATGCTTGTTCAGGAAAAGTACGAGCTAAACTGGTATCGTGAGCTCTACGAGCTCGATTCGAATTATGAGGAGTACGAAAAGGTCGCAGCAAGAGTAATAAGCAAGGAAACAAGCAGTTACTACAGCGTATTTACCATCGACAAAGGAAGAGATGACGGCATAAGCGTTGACATGAACGTTATCGCCGGCAACGGACTCGTAGGTCTTGTTACCGAAGTCGGCAAAAACTGGTCAAAAGTCCGTTCAATCATCGATGACAAGTCGAACGTCAGCGGAATGATGCTTGCGACAGGCGACACATGCGTTGTCAGCGGCAATCTTGAACTTATTGACTACGGCTGTATAGATGTCAGCATGATTAGTCCCAATGCAGACATCTATGATAACTATGAGGTTGTTACGTCATACATCAGCGACAAATACCTTCCCGGTATTCTGATTGGATATATTTCTGATATCGTACCAGATTCAAGCGGAATGACATTAAATGCTCGTCTGACACCTGTTGTTGATTTTGAACACCTTGATGCAGTCCTTATTATTACAAAGGTCCGTGAACAGATGGAGGATTAGTTTTGATAATTCGAGCAATTGTAATGCTAATTGAGATCCTTTTTTGCTTTCTGCTTCAAAGCTCGGTATTTCCGATGATCTCACTTGCAGGAGTTGTTCCCGACTGTCTGCTTATTCTTGTGATTTGCAAGAGTTTTTCCGGCGGAAAAGTAAGGGGAGCAGTCACAGGATTGCTTTGCGGTCTTATCTGCGACCTTTGCTACGGTGAAATAATCGGACTTACATCGCTCATATACCTGATAGTCGGATACCTCGCAGGATTTTCAAATAGAATTTACGATGAAAGCGACTTCACGCTTCCACTAGTTTTTACAGGAGCGGGAGAGCTGGTTTATAACTGTATCTATTATATACTGTTTTTCGTTTTGTCAGGAAAACAGCACTTTGGTTTTTACCTGTACCGGATAATAGTCCCGAGAATGATTTACACTATCCTTGTTTCGGTAATTCTCTACAGACTTTTCAATTATATTGAGAAGCATCTGCCCGAAAAGAAGCTGCCGAAGGGTGCAAGACGAGAGGTTGAATCAAATGATTGATTATTTGCTTTCAAACCTGAAGAAGTTTTTTACATCAAGGCTCACATATATCGGTCTTGTGTTTTTTGGTCTTTTTGGTGTTCTTGTTGTTAAGCTCTATACAATGCAGATAACAGGCAACACTGAAGCCATGATAGTCACCGACAGTTCGAATTCCTACAAGTACACAAAGTATCGCTACAATGACAGTACACGCGGAAACATTTACGACAGGAACGGCAACCTTCTTGCCTACAATGTATCAAGCTATTCAGTTGTCATGGGAAACTCCGGTCTTTCCGGAAGCAATGCCGAAAAGAACGAAATGATAAATAAACTTATTAAAATTATCGAAGGCCACGGCTACGTTCTTGAAACTGAATTTGCAATAGAGCTTGATGAGAACGGCGATCCTGTTTTCAATGTTTCAGGAACGGCGGAACTGCGGTTCAAGAAAAATGCCTACGGACTAAAAAGCATAAATGCGCTTAATGAAGACCAGAAGGATGCTACGGCTGCTGAGGTTTATGACTTTTTAAAGAACGGTGACAGCAAGATAGCGATGTTTGGAATCTCGGATGACTACACAAAAGAAGAGATTCTTAAAATTATGAACATCCGATATGCGCTGTTTACGCTTTATCCTCAATACTCGCAGTTTACAGTATGCTCAAACATTAATGAAGCTACAAGAGCAGCAGTAATGGAAAGCCTCGGAGATCTTCCCGGAGTCGAAATCAAGCTTAAGACCTCTCGTGTTTACAACGATGCTCAGTTCTTTGCCCACATAATCGGCTATACCGGTGTTGTTACAGAAGACGAGATGGAATCTCTCAATGAAAATTCGGGCGATTCAAACATCTACTACACATCGGATGTTATCGGAAAAACAGGCATCGAAAAGGAATACGACTCCGTACTGAGAGGAACAAAAGGTACCGAACAGCTTAATGTCAACTCAGCAGGAAAAGTCCTTTCCTCTGACATTTTAAGTGAGCCCGTTTCAGGAAACGATGTTTACCTTACGATTGACAGAGAGCTGCAAATTGCATGCTACCACATCCTTGAAAACAATATTTCGGCGATCTTAATAAGTAAAATTGTAAACGGGATGAGCTACGGCGGAAAAGGAGAGAATGCCGCTACGATTACTATCCCCATATATGAGGTATATAACGCATTTATTTCAAACAGTATACTCGATATCGCACACTTCAGGAAGCCTGATGCCACAGAGACGGAGACCGCAGTTTACGAGAAATTCATAGAAAAGAAGACTGACGTGCTTTTAAAGCTTAGATCAATCCTTGAAGATGATGAATCCGTCAGATTGACTGAAGAGATGAACGATTATCTCACATATATTTACGGACTATTAAAAGATGACGGCATCGTCGTCACTTCAAAGGTCGACAGCAACGATCCCGTCTATAAATCATATGCTGACGGTACTCTTTCACTTAAGGAGTACTTAAATCACTGCATTACAAATTACTGGATTGATCTTGAACGGTTTAACATCGGAGATTCATATTTTGATCAGGACGAGGTCTACGGGATGATTCTTGATTATGCATTCAACAGGCTTCAGAATGACTTAAGCTTCGACGCTATGATTTACAAGGTCCTCATATTCAACTATAAGATTTCAGGCAGGGAAATCTGTGTTTTGCTCTATGACCAGGGAATTCTTGATTACAACGAAAACGATTACAACAAAGTTAAAAACGGAAAAGTCTCTGCATATGACTTCATAATCGATAAGATGAAGGCCCTTGAGATAACACCCGGAATGCTGGCGCTTGAACCTTGCAGCGGATCGATTGTAATTACAGATGTTAAGACGGGCGATGTTCTTTGCTGCGTTACGTATCCAAGCTACGACAATAACAAGCTTGCGAACAAAATTGACTGGGACTACTACCGGACTCTTCTTAGCAGCAAGTCAAATCCTCTGATTAACAGACCCACTCAGCAGCAGACAACAACAGGATCAACCTTCAAGCCGCTTATGAGCTTTGCGGGGCTTGGCGAAGGAATAATTACAACAAACACGAGAATTCTCGACCAGGGTATATTTACTGAAGTTGATCCCTCCCCTAAATGCTGGAAATATCCCGGCAACCACGGAAGCATCAACTATTCCGAAGCAATCATGCATTCATGCAACTACTTTTTCTACAAGGTCGGTTACAATATGAGTCTTGACGAGAGCGGAAACTACAGCGACTCTCTCGGAATCTCGAAAATTCAGAAATATGCTTCAATGTTTGGATTTTCATCAAAGTCGGGTGTTGAGATAGCAGAAGCTCAGCCGACAATTTCAAGCCGTGATGCTGTACGTACTTCAATTGGTTACTATCACAATTTTGCACCGATACAGATTTCAAGATACGTTTCGGCGCTTGCAAACAGAGGCACTGTCTACAATATGACTCTTATCGACAAGGTATTTAACAAGGATGCACGTGTGATGGAGGATAACAGTGCTACTGTCTACAATCAGATAGATCAGTACAGTGACAGGGAGTGGGATCTCGTACACGCAGGTATGTACAACGTTGTAAACTCATCCGTTAACGGCCTTGCATCACTTTACGGTCAGCTGAGCGTAAAGGTCGCAGGTAAAACCGGAACGGCGCAGGTAAGCAAAACTCACCCAAACCACGGACTTTTTATCAGTTTTGCACCTTATGAAGACCCTGAGGTTTCGGTAACCGTCGTTCTTCCTAACGGCTACACATCCGGAAATGCCGCAAAGCTTGCTTACGAGGTCTACGGGCTCTACTTCGATGACCTCAATAAGGAAGAACTTCTTAGCGGAGACCTTACAACAACGGACGTAACGAATATCACGATATCAGACTGATAAACAGCGTAACATTTATGATTGCAACCGCTAAACTTTATGTTATATTAACTGTATTATAAGACTTTTTTAGGAGGAGAAACATGGATAACGATCTTATCGCAAATGCCTGCTATATCAAAACAAATCTTCGTTCGGGTCAGATTCTTGAGAAGGACAACAGCATCTTACTGTTCGGCGACGTAAATCCCGGCGGAACGGTTATCTCAAAAGGAAACATCATCATTCTCGGTTCTCTTAAGGGAAGTGCCTATGCAGGCTCAGACGGTGACAAGGACTGTTTCGTTATTGCTCTTAATATGAACCCCCTTCAGATAAGGATTGCCGGTCTCATCGCAAGAAGTGCGGACCAGAACAATCAGGCTGCTTCGGCACCCTCAGGTACGAGGATTGCATATATTGATAACGATGAAGTGGTTATTGAACAATTAAGCAAATACAATCATTTTTAACGGAGGATATCATGGGTGACGTTATTGTTGTAACATCAGGTAAAGGCGGAGTAGGTAAAACTACCACATCTGCCAATATAGGAACCGGACTTGCTATGTTTGGTAAAAAAGTTGTTCTTATTGACACTGATCTCGGCCTTAGAAATCTTGACGTTCACATGGGTCTCGAGAGCAGAATCGTGTTTACCCTCATTGATGTCATCAAAGGGTCCTGCAGAATCAGCCAGGCTCTCATTAAGGACAAACGATATCCCAACCTGTATCTGCTTGCCGCAGCACAGAATTGCGACAAATCCGACATTACTGCGGATGACATGAAATCGCTTATCGATCAGCTTCGTGCTGAATTTGATTTTGTTATTCTTGACTGTCCGGCAGGAATCGACGTCGGCTTCATGAACGCAACAGCAGGTGCCGACATAGCTTTAGTCATTACGACACCTGAGGTTGCATGTACAAGAGATGCCGACAGAGTAATCGGAATTCTCGAAGGAAAGGGCTATAAGGATATCCGTCTTATCATCAACAGAATCCGCCCCGAGCTGATAAAGAAGGGCAAAATGAAAACACCCGAGCAGCTCGTAGAAGATCTTAAGTGCAGACTATTCGGTGTTGTTCCGGACGATGATGAGATAGTCATCTCCACAAGTAACGGTGAGCCCATTGTAACAAAAAGGACAATTGCCGGAATAGCCTTCAGAAATATTGCGGAGCGTCTTACAGGCGTTGATGTTCCGCTCATGGACATTTACAAAAAGCGTCATTTCTGGAGCAAGGATTGATGTTAAAGAAAATATTTAACTTTAAAGACTACAACTTTAAAAACTATGCATATTCAATCATAGTAATAATTCTCTGCCTTGGCGGCATTGGTACCTTCCTCATCTACATGCTTGAAGACAGCGATGCCAACATGGCGATAAAACAGCTTCTCGGATACGCAGGCGGTATATTGCTTGCTGTTTCCGTGTCCATGATTGATTACAAATTCATCTGCAAGTTCTTCGTTCCGCTTTATATAATCGGAGTGGGGCTGCTTTTGGTGTGCAAATACAGCAATTCTTATCCGATATACGGATGGAGCCACTACACGGCAAGGAGATGGATAAAGATTGGCGGAGATCCCTCGGCAGGCATTAATAACCACGGTTTTGAATTCATGCCTTCTGAGCTTACTAAAATTCTGCTGATACTTGTGCTTGCCAAAGTCTTTGATTTGGCAAAAAAATACATTAACAAGCTTTGGGTTCTCGTACTGGTTACACTTCTTGCAGCTGTACCGACATACCTGGTTCTTACCCAGACAGACTTTTCTACGAGCGTAGTAATGATTCTGATGTTTGCAACAATGGTATTCGCATCCGGCATTCCGTATAAAATAATCGGGCCCATAATTGCGATTCTGATCCCGGGGGCAATCGGATTTCTCTGGTACATACAGCAGGATTTTCAGGTAATCCTTAACGAGTACCAGCAAAACAGAATCTTCGCTATGCTTTACCCCGAAGATTATCCTGATCTTATCTACCAGCAGAGCAATGCGGCATCAGCAATCTCATCTGGTGGTATTATCGGAAAGTACCTCACACACGACGCAGGGATTAGAGGAAGTGCATATGTCCCCGTTATTGAAAGTGACTTTATTTTTACGGCAATCGCCGAGGAGTTCGGTTTTGTAGGCTGCCTTGTTGTAATAGCTCTGTTCTTTTTTTTAATTGTTAAGATTTTGAAAATAGCGCATAACTGCAGAGATTACCTCGGAAGAATGATAAGCGTCGGAATAGCGTCACTCATCATGTTCCAGTCCTTCTTTAACATCGGTGTTGTTACAAGCCTTTTGCCAAACACAGGAATTACGTTGCCTTTTGTAAGCTCGGGTCTTAGCTCGCTTCTTACAAACATGATAATGCTTGGTATTATCCTTAATATCAGCATGCAGCAAAACGAAAGAATTCGTGTTCCCTTTGAGGAGGATATTCTATGAATGTAGGTTTTATAGCACACAGTACAAAGAAAATCCTTATGCAGAACCTCTGTATCGCCTACAGAGGCATTCTTTGCAAGCATGACCTTTATGCTACAGGAACAACGGGACGACTTATTGAAGAGGCAACCGGTCTGAAGGTACATAAATATCTTGCAGGTCATCTGGGCGGTGAGCAACAGCTCAGTTCACAGATAGAGCAGAATCAGCTTGATCTTCTTATTACTCTTCGTGATCCGTTAAATATTACTGTATCAGAGCCGAAGATTGTTGATATTCTGACACTTTGCGACACGTACAATATTCCGTATGCAACTAACCTCGCAACAGCGGAAATGCTCATCACGGCGCTCGACAGAGGTGATCTTGACTGGAGAAATCTTTACAAATAGGAGTTTGTTTTGAAAAGAATCATAAAGAAATGCATCATCGCTACATTGCTTATTACATTTTCCTGCATTGTACTTTCTTCATGCGGGAAAGAAGAAAGCCGCCCCGTTTCCGATGATGCATCTTTTTATATGAAAAAGTATATTGAAAAATCGATTTCGAAAACAAAGGAAGATGACGCCGGTGCAGAAGAAGAAGAGGATGATGATACCGGATATAAAACAAAGCTTCCGCGTTCTAATCTCAACACAGAAGAAGTCTGGTTCTCTATCGAAGATACGGTAAAACTAAAGCCTGAGAGCGAAAATGATTTTGTTTCGGCTGCATGCTACAATATGACAAGGAATGAAGCCATCTACGAGAATAATGTCTTCGAAAAGGTTTATCCCGCAAGCATTACTAAGATTGCCACGGCACTGACTGTTTTAAAGTACTGCGACCTTAACGATACCATCGTGATAAGTGAGGACAACGGCGGCATCAATACAAAAGGTGCAGCTCTTTGCGGCTTTAAAAAGGGCGACAGAATAACGGTAGAAAATCTCTTGATTTCAATGCTTATCATGTCGGGAAACGATGCTGCAAATGAACTTGCGGTCTATACGGCAGGGAGCGTGGAGGCATTCTGCACGCTTATGAACTCGTATATGAAGGAAATCCTTGCAACTGATACAAATTTTGTCAATCCGCACGGTCTTCATAATGATAAACACTATACAACAGCCTATGATATGTACCTGATTTTCAACGAATGCCTTAAAAGCGATAAATTCATAGAGATTGTGAGCCTCAGGGACTACTCTGTAGAGTACACGACAGCAGACGGAGAAAGAGCATCGCTTGAGGCAAAACCGACAAATCTTTTTGCAAACAATGTTTTTGATCCTCCCGAAGGTATTACTGTTATCGGAGGAAAGACAGGTTCAACTTTGAAAGCCGGTGATTGTCTGATACTTCTTTCTAAAAATTCCCGTGGTGAGTATATCATTACCGAGGTCTACAAATCCTCAAAGAAAGAAACTGTATATAAGGAAACCATCGAGCTTATGAAGCTCGGTGAAAAATGGTAGCTTCCGGCATTTTTCATTTTGGTGTCAATGCGGTTGTAATTTAACCCCTTCTGAGTTATAATAAATTCATCTGATTCATTGCTTGAGAGGAGGCGATTGAAATGATACAGATAATCTCAGGTGGTAAAGGTAAGGGCAAGACAAAGATCCTGCTCGACAAGGTTAACACCGAAATCAAACAGTCAAAAGGCAACATTGTCTATCTTGACAAAAACACAAAACACATGTATGAGCTTTCTAACAAAGTTAGACTCATCAATGTTACGGACTACTGTATTGACAGTGCACCCGGTTTTGTAGGATTCATCAGCGGAATAATCTCACAGGACCACGATCTTGAAAAAGTTTTTCTTGACAGTTTTCTCAGTATTGCCTGCGTTGAAAATGATGATTACTTCGCAGCAATCAAGAAGCTTGAAATCATTTCTTCGAAATTTAATGTTGACTTTGTAATCAGTATCTCAAGGGATAAGAACGAATTACCCGAAGAGCTTCAGGAAAAAGTCATCGTAAGTCTATAAATTGGAGTAAACAGCGGTAGTGAGAGCTACCGCTGTATTTAAGAGATGGAAAAGAATATTGTAAAACTTGACAAATACAGGACAAATCGTTTGGAGTGGCTGACAGCCATTCTTTTGATTGCCGCATTTGCCGCCTTTTTTATCTTCAGCTTCGCTTCGGATAAGACCATTAGATCCTATGAAGTACAGTCAGAAGCACTATCAAACGATTTTTCATGCCGTGCTCTTGCACTTCGGAACGAATCGATTGTCTATTCCGACAATTCAGGTTACCTTATCTTAAACGTTGACGATCAGAAACGTGTTTCGACAAACGGACTTGTTCTAGAGACAGTCGCTGGCATTTCCGAAAACATCCAAAATAACAATTCCCTGACATCAGACCTTAAAAACAGTAATAAAAGTGTAAAAGAAATCCGGGAAAAAATTAGTGATGACCTTGTGGGATTCACAGGAGACGATGTGTCTCAGACCGTTAAAGCATTCGACAGCATCGATGGCATTCGTGAGTCCATTATCGTAAAATCAGGCAACATCAACTATTCATTTGACGGATCAAACGGAATCCCGGCCTATTCTTCAAGTGACGGCGTAATTTCCTATGTATGTTTCGATACATCCGGACTTGATGCTTCTTCAATCACTTCTGAACTCTTTTTATCAGATGACACCCCCTCGGCATCAAACCGCACAGGTTCAAGAGTCGAAAGGGGCAGCTTTCTCTACCGCATCTGCAATGATGAAAACTGGACCATCCTTGCCGGCGTAAGCGAATCCTTCTATCTTTCGGTAATTGACAGAACATCCCTGTCATTCACACTCGAAAACGAAATCAAATGCGAAAATGTCCCCTGCCGACTGTTAAGAGTCGATGACAACTACTTTATTGAACTTGATATGCATGAGTACATGTCAAAGTTCATTAACAAAAAGTATTTGAACATTACCTTCAAAAACGAAAGCGCATCGGGATATAAAATACCCATCAGCGCAATCTGCGAAAAAGAATTTTATATGATACCGAATGATCTTGTTATCATCACGCAAGGGCAGACAACTTGCGGACTGAACGTTGTAACTGCTGACAGCAAAGGAAACGAAAAAACAGTCAGAATCAATGCAGAACGTTATTACAGCGACAATGAATACACGTACATTAGCGGCAGCGACATTGAGAGCGGTTCTAAGCTTGTAAACGATAAAACAGGTGAAATCTACAATGTTAGCCTGAAGAAGAACTTAGAAGGCGTTTACTGCATTAATAAGGGCTACACCATTTTCAGAAGAATCGAGAGAATCAACTCTACAAAAGATTACTGCATTATCAGAAAAGACACAAGCTACGGGCTGTCGCTTTATGACCATATAGTCCTTGATGCATCAAATGTCGACGGATCAATGATAATCTAGTGAATCCGGATTTTCAGACAGATCAATGAAAATCCGCAAATTTGATTCTGTGCAAAACAGCCTGATTAAACGTAATAAACATAAACGGAGAAACATTATGATTAAGGACAGTATTGAAGAAATTGAAAAGAGAGTAAGTGATGCGTGCAGTCGCGCCGGAAGAGACAGATCGGAGGTTACTCTGATTGCCGTCAGCAAAACGAAACCGGTATCAATGATAAACGAAGCTTATGAAGAGGGCATCCGTGACTTCGGTGAAAACCACGTGCAGGAGCTTCAGGAGAAAATGCCGGCAATGAAACCTGACTGCAGATGGCACATGATAGGACATCTGCAAAGAAACAAATGTAAATACATTGTCGGAAAGGTTAAAATGATTCATTCCGTCGATAGTCTGAGACTTGCCGAGCAAATTGATTCAGACAGTAAAAAAGCCGGAGTTATCTCTGAAATCCTGATTGAAGTCAACATTGCCAGGGAATCCTCAAAATTCGGGCTTTTAAATGAAGAGGTACTTGAGCTCGTAAGGGACATTTCAAAGCTTTCAAATGTTCACATTAACGGTCTGATGACGGTCGCGCCCTACACTTGCGATGCCGAGACAAACAGAGCATATTTCAGGGGACTTAGGCAATTAAGTGTTGACATAGGAAAACAAAACATTGATAATGTATCTATGAATGTTCTGTCAATGGGCATGACCGGCGATTTCGAGATTGCAATCGAAGAGGGCGCCACTCATGTAAGAGTCGGAACAGGTATTTTTGGCGGCAGATGACCCGTCAGCAGATAAGAGAGGTTTGTCATGGCAATAACCGATAAATTGATTGATTTTTTTAGATTACAGCCTGAAGACGACGAGGGATACGATGAGTACGTTGCCTCACAGTCTAAGGAAAAGACAAAGAAAGCGGAGGGCAGGAATGCTACCCTTTCAGATGCACCCGCAGCAAAGAAGCCTGCACAGACTATGACAAAGACATCACTTGATGAGCGACCTCAAAGAACCGGCAAGATTAACGATTCCACGAGCGTTCACGTTGAAAACCGCGGTTCAGGTAAGGCACTTACCATGGAAAGAGCAGACGGAAATAAAGTTATCCCGATTAAAACAATGCACCAGGGTCTTGAGGTATGCATTATGAAGCCGAAGAATTTTGAAGACTCACAGGACATCTGCGACGTTCTCCTTGCCGGAAGAGCCGCAGTTATCAACCTTGAGGGCTATGACATTGAGCTTTCTCAGCGTATCATGGACTTTATCTCAGGTGCAGTCTATGCAATAAACGGTAAACTCTACCAGATATCAGGCTTCATCTTCATTGTTACTCCCGAGTCCGTTGACATAACAGGTGACTATGATGAGATTGCAAAGTCCTGCTTCTTTGAAGTACCTACACTTAGCAAGGAGTACTAGGAATGTTAACACCTATTGAAATTCAGAAAAAAACCTTTAAAAACTCAGGTATGCGCTATGACAAGCGCGATGTTGACGCTTTTCTCGATCAGGTGACAACGGATTACGAAACTCTTTACAGAGAAAACAGAGATTTAAAGGATAAGCTTGCAGCACTCAATGAGAGAGTACAGTACTTTTCGACACAGCAGGACACCATCAGCAAATCTGTTCTTCTTGCACAGAACATGGCAAACGGTATTCAGGCCCAGGCTGAAAAGGATGCTAAGCACATTATAAGGGACGCAAAGATTAAGGCTGACATGCTTTTAAGCGATGCACGGAACGAACTGAACGGTATTCATCAGCAGACAATCGAGCTCGTTCAGCAGTATGAAAGATTCAAGCAGCAGTTCAAGGCTCTTGCATCAAGCGAGCTTGAGCTTCTTGCTTCTCCTGCCTTTGACATTAACATTCAAAGGCTTGATGCATTCATCAGCTATGATTCAAGTGCAAGCGCTATGACAGGTTATCAGACCTCAAATAGTGAGAGCGGCTACGAAGAAGCTTCCTATGACGACAACGAAGCAGCCTATGACGAGGAATCTTCCTACGAGGAAGATACTTCGGAGTATGAAGAGCCCGAATATGAGGAGCCTGTTTATCAGGAAAAGCAACCGATTTCCGAAGGCGGTCTCAAGATTGCCGGCTTTATGAAGCAGCCTGTTTCCAAGGTTAATTCTCCCGTGAAGGAGCCTGTTGTAAGTAAAGAGCCGGAAGCTCAGGAGCTTACAAAGGAAAACTACGATCCCGAAAAGATTGTAGTTCCGTTTGCAAAGAAATCTTCATTCTATAATGACTCAGATTCTGATGAGACAGAAGTTGATGATGATCTGCTCGATCTTGGTGATTACACAATCGAGGGTCAGGAAGAATTTGATCTCATCGATCTTGAAAACGATGATGACTAAGTCGGAATGAGGAACAACTTTAATGAAAAAGAAACTAATTACAAATGCCATCTGCTTTCTGGGAGCGTTTTTGCTTTTTCTCTTTGACAGATGGACTAAAAATATTGCAACATCAGAATTATGCGGAAGAGATAACTACACCCTGATAAAGGGTGTTTTCTCTCTTTCATACCTTGAAAACAACGGTGCTGCCTGGGGAATGTTCGGAGGAAAAATCAATTTTCTCGTCATTCTGACAAGCGTCATTGTCATCGCCATTATTGTATTTATGTTTGTAATGCCGAGGGACACTCATTTTCTTCCCATGCGCATAATTTGCGGTTTTGTTATCGCCGGAGCTGCAGGTAATCTCTATGACCGCATTGTTCTTGGTCACGTTGTTGATTTCTTCTACTTCGAGCTGATAGATTTTCCTGTCTTTAACGTCGCGGACTGCTACATAGTCGGCGCCTTCATAGCTGTGGTTATTCTGATTTTCACCATCTATAAAAATGACGATTTCAGCCTGAAAAGAAATAAGTAGTCAGCCAAGGTGAAATTATGACATCTGATTTTGATCATGAAATCCTGATAGTAGATGAAAGCAACTGCGACCGTCGTATAGACAAACTGGTTGCCGATTGTTTTGACCTTCTTTCCCGAACGCTTGTACAGCGTCTCATTGATGACGGGCTTATTACCTGCAATGAAAAGCGTATAAAAGCCGGATACAAAGCATGCCCCGGTGACAAAATCGATATTCTTATACCGGCTCCTGAAGTTCCCGACATTCTCCCCGAAAACATACCGCTCGATATTGTCTACGAAGATAACGACGTTATTGTAGTAAACAAATCAAAAGGAATGGTAGTTCATCCTGCATGCGGAAATCCGAACGGAACGCTTGTAAACGCGCTTCTTTATCACTGCGCAGGCAATCTTTCAAGCATAAACGGGATAATGAGGCCTGGAATAGTCCACCGTATTGACAAGAACACAACAGGTCTTCTCGTGGCCTGCAAAAATGACAATGCTCACAGATCGATTAGCGAACAGCTTTCAGTACACAGCATTAAAAGAAGCTATGAGGCTATCGTAAAAGGTCATTTTTCGCAGGAATCGGGAATTATCGACATGCCGATTGGAAGAAGTCAAAAAGACAGAAAGCTTATGGCAGTCAATTACGAACACGGAAAGAACGCGAGAACTCACTACAAAGTGCTTTCTTCGCTTGAGAACAATCTCTCACACATTGAATGCATACTCGAGACCGGAAGAACGCATCAGATAAGAGTTCACATGTCAGCACTTTCGCATCCTCTTTTAGGTGACAGCGTCTATGGCGGTCCGCTCGAGAAAGAGCTTTTACTTACCGGTCAGACTCTTCATGCAAAAACACTCGGATTTATTCACCCTGTAACGGGCGAAGAGATGTTTTTCGAAGCAAAAAGACCGCAGTATTTTGAAGACCTTTTGGAAAAGTTTAAGGGAGTAAACAGATGAAAAGAAACAGTCTTTCAACTCTTGTTAACTGGAAAGAAAACGATAATAGAAAGCCTCTGCTTCTGACCGGAATCAGAGGTGTCGGAAAAACATACCTGGCAACAGATTTCGGTAAAGCATACTATGACGAAGTTGTTTATTTGAATTTTGAAAGAAATGCTTCCGTCAGGTCATTTTTTGAAACAAGTGTCTACGAATCAGACATTGACAGCATTTACGACATTCTGAGCAATTACACCGGAGTTAACGCCGACCTGCTTGATGACATACTCTTTATCTTTGATGAAGTCTCATTTTGCCACGAAGCTGTATCCTACATATCGGAAACCGGAGAGACAAACCTCAACATTATTGCAATAACTTCAAATCGCGGAACAATACTCTCAGAGCTTGAAAACTTTGATGAAGTTAGAATTTTCCCGATGGGATTTGACGAATTCCTCGATGCCATGAATTCAGAATGGTATTGTGAAGTAATAAGAGCTCATTACATGACGATGAAAAAGGTTCCGGACATCGTACACGAAGAGCTTCTGAGCCTGTTTACCGAATACCTCTCAACAGGCGGAATGCCGGCTGTAATTAATGAGTATATAAAAAGCCCGAATTCAGTTTCAAACATAAATGAGATTCAAAGCAACAGCCTTGCGAGTATTATTTCACATTTTTCTGAACGTTTCGATGAAACCGACAGCTTTAAGGCTAAACAGATTATTGACAGCCTGATTGAACAGTTTACAAAGGAGAACCACAAATTCCGCTTCAACACAATCAGAAAAGGTGTCACCTATAACATGTATAAGGACACCATAGAGGATCTTTCAAACGATGGTGTAATTTACACAGCAACAAGATCTGACAACGATACAGTCAAGAAAATTTATCCGTATGACCTTGGAATCCTTCAGATGATGATAAACGGCAGCAATCTTTACCTTTCTGCCAATGAAAAAACGGTTCTTAAAGCATATTACGAGAACTGTGCAATTGCAGCCTTTTGCGCAAAGGGCTACGATGTGACATTCTGGGAATCACAGTCTGCAGCCAAGATAGACTTCATTATTAACTCTAAAGACGGTCGGATTCCTATCGAGATAATGACGGACGAATACAGAAGGTCGAAGAGCGGGGCAGTATACAGTAAGGAATTCAATCCTAAGTACCAAATCCGTCTTTCGACCAGGAATTTTGAGGAAAGAAATGGTACAAAGAATATACCATATTACGCACTTTTCTGCATATAAAACAGAAAAACAGTATTTCACAAAATCAATAATGTTACAAAACCGTCAAAAATGTATCCTCACTTAAATTAGTGAGAACATTTGATTGTCAAGCCATATGTAGGCTGAT
>JAZLIL010000147.1:0-3179 GCA_045617405.1 Lachnospiraceae bacterium
CAACGCTCTGCCTCTGACTTGATAGAATCCTGAGCCTGCTTCTTTGTTCCAACGAAAAGGATCTTTCCGCCGTTAGCTACGATGTCCTTAATTGCGAAGTAAGCTTCGTCAACCTTACCTACAGACTTCTGAAGATCGATAATATAGATACCGTTTCTCTCAGTGTAGATGTAGGGAGCCATCTTAGGGTTCCATCTTCTTGTCTGATGCCCGAAATGAACACCTGCCTCAAGTAACTGCTTCATTGAAATTACACTCATGTCTTTTACCTCCGTTTGGTTTGTCTTCCACCACCGGCTGAGTGAGGGCGACCTTGGCACCGGGCCCGAATACCGTGTGATGTGATTATTAATAACAAAATAGAGACCGCACTTTCGCGCGACCTCTAATAATTTAACACAAACAGTTTACAACGTCAACAACTTTTTCGGAAACAAGCATTGATTTGAGCGCTTTATTTCGGTATTTGAAGAGCCGGGGATTCCGATTGTCATCCTTAATCAAGCTTTACCGGAATCTACGGATTTGAGATGACTTTCGCGATTTCTCCAAACGTCATTCCAATCGTAAAAGAGAACTTTCCCGTCTTAAGTCTGTGATCATATCCGTTTTCGGACAGATACTTATCAAGTTCCGAAGCACTTGTCACAAGACCTGCCTTTTCAGCCGCAGAACAGAAAGACTCACTTCCCATTCCGCTCCTGATCTCGATAATAACCTTTTCGCCTCTATTTGCAAATGTTGCGCCGGGCTCCGGCTTTGTTTCTCCGGTCTCTGATTCCTCCGGCTTTATTTCATCAGCCTCTGTTTCTCCTGTATTTGATTCCTCCTCCTTTACCGCAATGCTCTTTTCTTCCTGCACTGCCTTTTCTTCAGCATTCTTAATTGCCTGTTCAAGTCTCTTCTCTTCCTCACCGGCTTCATTGCTATCCGTTACATGTGAATTGGCATCAGACTTGCCTTGTTCTACACCAGTCTCCTTGCCATTTACCTTGTCATCTGCCTTTTCGCCAGCTTTCTGACTATCCTTTGCTTGTGAATCGGCACCGGTCTTGCCTGCTTCCTTCCCCTCACCGCTAATCACGCCTGAGAGCCCCGGAACCTCGGCATTTGCCTCAACCATTCCGAGCTTCCTCGCCTCAGCCTTGATGTCATCATCGGTGTAGACAGTCAGACCCGGAACAACAAGCAATCTGAAAATAAACAGAGAGAAAATAATACCTACTCCTATTCCTCTCATGTAGTACTTAAGCTTCATTACATTCCCTCACATTGAGCTTTAAATTAAAAGCCCGGAATCATTTTTCCCCGTAAAGATCTATCACAAGCTTGACCTCTCCCTGCCCGAGTCCAAGCTGCTTGGATATTTCAAGAACACTCTTCTTTCGACGATAAAGCTCCAGAATCTTTTCGTTTCTTTCACTCTGCTCACCGACAAGAGTAACAGTTTTAACAGTTTCTGTATCAACCTGCTTATCCGTATCAACAGTGGTCTCCATCTTGTTAAAAGCACCTTCGTCAGTATCTTTTAAACGGCTCTTTGACGCAGCGCTCTTTGAAGCTTGCGGGCTCTTCCGATTCTTCGCTCCCGTCTTTACTGCATTTGCATCCAAAAGGCCATCCTGAGCCTTCTTTACAGCCGCCATAGACTTCTTGAGAAGTGCCATTCTTCGTTCAGCTTCGTCAAGGATTTCGCCTATTTCACCCTTTGAAACGTCCATAGCCGAAAGAGAATCCTTAAGCTCCTCATCCTTCGTCTTCATCATATTGTAGAGAAATACAGCTTCCTTGTGATTCGCATCGATTTTCTCAACCACCTGCTCGGAAAACTCACTTACCGCCATAATCTTTTCATTGGTAAGCCTGTTCATTTTATCCTCGAGATCATCAAAGCTTTGTTCTGAACCCTCAACTAACGCCGTTGCACGCTCCGTGAGCTCAGCGATACGCTTTTCAAGGCCCGGTATATCAACATCAGCCCCATCTTCAGATTCCTTATTATCCTTTTTCTGATCTACCATAAAGAAGCTGAGGACAATTACGACCACGGCAAATACAAGAATACAGATTTCATATACTGTCATAAAACTCACCACTAAAATAAGGTAAATGCGGCGAACCGCTAAGGCTCCCCGCCAAGTACGCACTAAATGCGAACATCGAAACCGTGTCGGCTCTTTTCGCCAAGCTGCTCCGTACCTTCTTTTTTCTCATCCTTTTTCTTATTTCCCTTATTCTCACGGAACGAGCCGTTCCCCTTTTCCTTTGCATCGTACCTGTAGGCTTCATTCTCACTCTTTTCGGCGCCGGTCGTCTTTGTCAGTGTGTCATGAACATGCTCCTTAACCTCGGCAGCATACTGCTGCTCCTGACTTGAAGCCCTAATCTGATCGGCTCTGTGCTGAAACGAAGCCTCCTGTGACTTCGGTGTCATAGTGTACATCTCAATAGGTGTAATGGGCATCCTTACCCCTCCCCACTAGTACGGCTTAACTCTGATATCAGCACCTTCGCGGACAAGCCTGCAGTGCTTTGTCTCTGTCCTGATGAATGTAGAAACGTTTGAAATTGTTAACTTGCAGCCCGGATAAATAACATCGTCCACAAGAATATAACCGTTGTTTGAGTTGTCCATCAGCTTGTAGAGTTCCTGAAGTCTCTCCTCAACCTTGACTACATGCTCCTGAAGCTGCTTCTTACCGCTTGAAAGTGCCGCCAGATTTGCAAGCTTATCCTTCGAGATTCCCTCGCCGCCCTTAAGCTTCTTTGTAAGAAATGCAACCGTCTTGTCGGCAGATGCAATCTTTTCCTTAGTTTCTTCACGTTCCTTTTCAAGATTGTGAACCTCTGCAGCGAGCGTAATGCTGCATCCTACCTCAATGTTTGTCGCAGTACCCATCGTACTTCCGGCAACCTTTGCTTCAACGTACAGACCGGATCTGATTGAACCGCCGCTTATGAAGCCCTTTCGGCCAAGAACGGTAATTTCACCGCCTGCCACAACCCTGCTGTGCATGATTGACTCAGTCCTTAAATAACCGCCCGCCTCAACTTCGGCGCTTTCAATGAATTTTGCAACAATATTGCTTCCGGCCTTAAGTACACCGCGACTCATGCCCTGAATACCGCGCTTAAGAACAATTTGCCCGCCTGCTACAATTTCAGCACCTTCAACAACA
>JAZLIL010000148.1:0-2719 GCA_045617405.1 Lachnospiraceae bacterium
GCCTCGGGTCCGTTCATGACTTCCGTTCCTACGGTAAGTCCTTCGGGAGCGAGGATGTATCTCTTCTCACCGTCGGTGTAGCAGATGAGAGCGATGTTTGCGGTCCTGTTGGGATCGTACTCGATCGCAACTACCTTTGCAGCGATGCCGTCCTTATCGTTTCTCTTGAAATCGATGATTCTGTACTTCTGTCTGTTTCCGCCGCCGTGATGACGAACGGTGATCTTACCCTGGTTATTACGTCCGGCTGTTTTCTTTTTTCCGGCAAGAAGACTCTTTTCAGGTGTTGTCTTTGTGATTTCCGCGAAATCAGAACCTGTCATGTTTCTTCTTGAAGGTGTATAAGCCTTGTATGTCTTAATACCCATGACTTTGTCTTTTTCTCCTTTACTGTTATTGTCGCAGTGTCGTCTGCCTAATGTGTACCTTCCGGTACCGTGGGACTTTTAATTAAAGTCCTGAGAAGATCTCGATCGGCTTTGAATCCTTTGTCAGAGTTACAACAGCCTTCTTGACCTTTGCAGTCTCCCCGAAGGTATATCCGCGGCGGCGGGTCTTTCCGTCATGCTTTGCAGTATTTACGGATTCAACCTTGGTTCCGGGGAACATCTTCTGAACAGCTTCCTTGATCTGTGTCTTGGTAGCTTCCGGCACAACGAGGAAAGTGTACTTCTGCTGTGCCATAGCAGTCATGGAAGATTCGGATACAACCGGCTTTAATATTACATCATAGTACATTACAGCTGCCATTATGCGTATACCTCCTCAACTTTCTTAACTGCCTCTTTCGAAGCGATGACTGTCTCGTACTTCATTACATCATAAGTATTGATGGTGTTGACCTGAGCAGTCTTGACTCCGGGAATGTTTCTCGCTGAAAGGATCACGGTCTTGTCAAGTGAATCAAGGATAACAAGAGCCTTCTCTGCCTTCAGCGCCGTAAGCATTGCCTGGAAGTTCTTTGTCTTTACTTCGTCGAGCTTTATCTCATCAACAATCAGGAACCTGCCTGCTTCAACGCGGCTGGTAAGAGCGCTCTTAAGAGCGAATCTCTTTTCCTTCTTGTTCATTGATACGGTGTAATCTCTGGGTACGGGTGCGAATGCAACGCCGCCGTGTGTCCACTGGGGAGCTCTTGTTGAACCCTGACGTGCATGACCGGTTCCCTTCTGTCTCCAGGGCTTTGCGGTGCTGCCTGAAACCTCAGATCTGGTCTTTGCCTTCTGGGTTCCCTGACGTACTGCGCACAGATGAGCAACAACTGCCTCATGAACGAGGTTCTCGTTGACTTCTACTGCAAAGATCTCATCGTTAAGGTCATATGTGCCAACTTCTGCGCCCTGCATGTTGTATACAGCTACATTTGCCATTTGTTTCGTCCTCCTTTCTTTCCATCAAATCACTTGCCTGATTTTACAGTCTCTTTGATGGTTATAAGGGACTTCTTGGGTCCGGGCACTGAGCCCTTAACCAGCAACAGATTGTTCTCGGCATCAACTCTGACGATTTCGAGGTTCTGAATTGTTCTCTGTACAGAACCCATGTGACCGGGCATTCCCTTTCCCTTCCAGATACGGCCGGGGGTGGTAGCTGAGCAGTTGGAACCCTGATGTCTGTGGAACTTTGAACCGTGCTTCATGGGTCCTCTGTGCTGTCCGAATCTCTTGATGGCACCCTGGTATCCTTTACCCTTTGTGATAGCGGTAGCGTCAACCTTGTCACCTGCTTCGAAGATGTCAGCCTTGATCTCGTCTTTTACCTTGTACTCGGAAGCATTCTCGAATCTGAACTCTCTCAGATATCTCTTTACTTCCACGTCTGCTTTTGCGAACTGTCCCTTGACGGGCTTATTCACAAGCTTCTCTCTGATGTCCTGGAATCCTACCTGGACAGCTTCGTAACCGTCTTTTTCTGCAGTCTTAACCTGTGTAACAACGCAGGGACCTGCAAGAAGGACTGTTACAGGAATGAGCTCACCGTTCTCATTGAAAACCTGGGTCATTCCGACTTTTGTAGCGAGAATCGCCTTTTTCATTTGTTTTCCTCCTTGGATAATCTACAGCGGAACGCTTTTGCGTTCATGAAAGACCAGCGCATCCCGTGGGATGGAAGGTTTTTCTTCTTAATTTGTTGTGAAGCAGTTATTCTTCCGTCTTCGGAGCCTTCTTAACGATAGGCTTTCTGGTAGCGGGCTTCTTTGCAGCGGGCTTGGTAACGAGCTGCTTTCTGACGCTCTTGGTCTTATCTGCTTCGTTCTTCATCTGAACATCGATGTATACGCCTGCGGGCATATCCAGTCTCTGAAGAGTTTCCATGGTCTTGGGACCCGGATTGATGATGTCGATGAGTCTCTTGTGGGTTCTCTGCTCGAACTGCTCACGGCTGTCCTTATACTTATGAACCGCACGGAGAATGGTTACAACTTCCTTCTTGGTAGGAAGAGGAACAGGTCCGCTTACCATAGCGCCGGTCTTCTTAACTGTTTCGATGATCTTCTGTGCGGAAGAGTCAACCAGCTGATGCTCATAAGCCTTCAGTGTGATTCGCATAACTTGACTTGCCATAAAAATAACCTCCGTAAAATTGTTGCTGTGCGTCCCTTCCTTTAAATAAAAGAAAGTCGCCTCTTTTTCGTACTATCGATGCAGTACGACAAGCGGTGACTGTACACACTCCCGTGTGTGTCCTAAGGAGTAACACACGTGTCTCCACGCATAAT
>JAZLIL010000149.1:0-7157 GCA_045617405.1 Lachnospiraceae bacterium
CCAAGAATGCGACAAAGAGTAAGTCAGCCTTCCTTTCGAATATGTCGCATGAAATAAGGACGCCTATTAATACAATTCTCGGAATGAATGAGATGATACTTCGCGAAAGCGAGAATCCTGCCGTGTTTACATATGCCACGAACATTAAAAACTCCGGTGTACTTCTTCTTTCACTGATAAATGATATTCTTGATACTTCCAAGATAGAATCGGGAAAAATGGAGCTTGTTGTGGCGGAGTATGATATGGTCGGACTCATCAGTGACATCTGCAACATGGTTTCCGGAAAGATGAAGGAGAAGAATCTTCAGTTCAACGTGATTGTCGACCCGATGATTCCGTCAGGCTATGTAGGTGACGATGTAAAGCTCAGACAGGTTCTTATTAATCTTCTTACAAATGCAATCAAGTATACTATCGCAGGTTCCGTAACACTTCGCGTATCCGGTGAGACCGAGGATGACACGGCATTTCTTCATTTTGCGGTTTCGGATACGGGAATCGGCATACGTGAGGAAGACAGGAAGAAGCTTTCGGAGGCTTTTGTCAGATTTGACCAGAAGAATAACAGAAAGATTGAGGGAACGGGTCTTGGTATCAGTATTGTCTGCAGTTATCTCGGAATGATGGGCTCGACTCTTAGGGTTGAATCAAAGTTCGGTCAGGAATCGACCTTCAGCTTTGATCTTGAGCTTCCTGTTTCGGATCATACACCGGTCGGCGATTTCCATGAGAGGACGAGGACGGAGCCTGTCCGCGAGGACTACACTTCGTCTTTTACGGCACCCGATGCGAATATACTTGTAGTCGATGATAACAGCATGAATCTTATCGTGTTCACGTCTCTTCTTAAGGAGACAAAGGTAAATATAGACACGGCAATCAGCGGTAAAATTGCTCTTGATATGACATCAAAGAAAAAATACGATTTGATTTTCATGGATCACATGATGCCAGGAATGGACGGCGTTGAATGCTTCCATCTGATCAGAAGCGATTCCGGCAATCTTTGCAAGGACGTGCCTTGCGTAGCGCTGACGGCCAATGCCGTAACAGGTGCAAGGGAGATGTACCGGGAAGAGGGATTTAACGGATTCCTTGCGAAGCCTGTTATTCCCGAAAAGCTTGAAGCTATGATAAAGGACATGCTTCCTGCGGAGTTAATCAATCCCGGAAGTACTGCGGAGAGAAACAGATCCGTGAGCGGGAACGACGGTGTCCCCGAATTCGACGATCTTCCGAAGATTGAAGGACTTGATTACAATTACGGCTTTATGCACCTGCATGACCAGGATCTTCTTATCAGGACATTAAAGGATATGTCAAAGACGATGAAGACCGATGCTGCTTTTCTTGAGGGCTGTCTTTCAGAAATCACGGCCGGCGAGATTACGGCGCTTGATGCTTTCAGAATCAAGGTGCATGCGATGAAGAGCGCGGCAAATCTTGTCGGACTTGTTCCACTCGGAGGAACAGCTGCACTTCTCGAGTATGCGGCACGTTCGGAGAAAATCGACAGATTGAATGAGTGTACGCCTTACTTCCTTGAGGAGTGGAAGGATTACAGCAACAGATTGAGAGAAGCATTTGCAGATGAAGCGGGGGAGCTGAAGCCGGTTAATGATGTAAACGAAGTTATCAGTCTTCTATCTACATTTAGGGATGCCGTTGATGAATTTGATGTAGCAAATGCGGACAGTGCGATTGAGGAATTGAAGGGCTTTGATTTTAATCAGCTTATTCGCGAAAAGATTGAACTTGCAGAAGCAGCGGCACTTGATTTTGATTCGGCGTCTGTTGCAAAGATCGCAGATGAGATATCAGAGCTTTTACTGATGGGAATGTAGGAGGAAGAAAATGTCTGACAGTGAACTTGAAATAGCGGAAGCATCGGCTCAGGAAGAAATTGC
Source organism: Lachnospiraceae bacterium (assembly GCA_045617405.1). Taxonomy (GTDB): domain Bacteria; phylum Bacillota; class Clostridia; order Lachnospirales; family Lachnospiraceae; genus JAZLIL01. The sequence goes on from JAZLIL010000149.1 coordinate 1,911, forward strand.
TGCAAAACCCGAAACAAACGAAGAAAAACCCGAAGGTGAAAATGTCGGGGAAGCTTCGGCAGAGCAGGCAGATGTTGAAGCGGAGTGTGCCAAAAAGGCTGTTATCATTACAACAAGCAAGTCGTCATTTATCCCGAATGCGCTGCGGTCGGCACTTGAAGAAAAAGGATACTCCGTCGTATTTTATGCTGTTCCCGAAACCGATCTTTCAAATGTTAAGATGGAAAAGCGAGTTGTGTTCCTGTTTGCGGAAGAGTATAACGACGTAAACCATCATCTGCTTTCAACTGTAAAGGGTTTCCTGAATGTAAACGGTTTGAAGGCTGTTATCATGGGGCAGAAGGAATCATGCGAATTTCTTAAGATGAACCTCACAACAGAGAGGATATTTGCCGAATTTTACCGGCCGATTGACGTAAAGAATGTCGTAGAGAAGGCGGAGGCATTTGCCAGTGCAATCAATTACCAGAATGTCAGAAAGAATATTCTTGTTGTTGATGACGCAGGCGTAATGCTTCGTACGATTCACAGCTGGTTAAGTGACAGATACACTGTTACTCTCGCCAATTCTGCCGAGACTGCCTCTACGCAGATAAAGAAACGAAGACCCGATCTGATTCTGCTTGATTATGAAATGCCGGTTTGTTCGGGAGCTGAATTTCTTGATCAGTTGAGACAGAATCCTATCACGGCAGATATCCCCGTTATTTTCCTTACCTCGAGAAGTGACAGTGATACCGTAAAGAGCGTACTCATGAAGAGGCCTCAGGGATATATGTTAAAGACTACTCCCAAGGAGCAGCTCCTTGCAAAGATTGATAAATACTTCGAGGATCAGGCGATGAGAATGTTTACAAGGTAAGGGTGTTTGATAATCGTGGACTGTATTTTGAAATAGTGAAAAATGACGAAATTAGGTGAAAAAGGACTCTCAAAAAGTGTTTTTTTCACCTTTTTCATGTACAGTGTTAGAATTCGACTGTACGATATGGAACTGAACTTTTCGACATTCGCATTACATATATCCGGAGGTATTTATGAAAACTGTTATTATTTATGAATCAAAGCATCACGGAAATACGGAGAAACTTGTTAAAGCAGTTGCAAACGCCTATGGGATTGACTGTTTTGATGCAGAAAAGAATCAGGGAGTAGATCTTTCAGAGTATGACTGCATAGGATTTGCATCCGGTATCATCGGAGGAAGCTTTTACAAGAATGTCATCGGCTATGCGAGGCGCGTACCCGACAATACGCCGGTATTCTTCCTGTACACGTGCTCGCGCAATGACAGGGATTTCGCGGCCGGAATGAAGGAGATTACGGATGCAAGAGGCTGCAGAACACTTGCAACATACGGATGCAGAGGCTTCAATACATTCGGACCTCTGAAACTCATCGGCGGCATAAATCAGGATCATCCGAACGAGGCTGAGATCAGGGCAGCTATCGGAACATGTGCGTTTATAAGAAACGGTATTCCGATGACATAATGGATAATTATTAATCTTTTGCGCATTCCCGTAAAAAAGGGATGCGCATCTTTTTTTCTGTGGTATACTAAGAGAAAAACGTTTCGGGGGAATTTTGTGATGAACTACTTAGAGAAACTGCAGGCATTTTCGCAGGAGCATGTACTTGAGTACTTTGATGAACTTGATGAGGCACAGAAGGCAAGCCTTATTGCCCAGATTGAAGAGGCGGATTTTTCCGTACTGAAGGAGCTTGGAGCAGGTTCAACAAAGCCGGATACTTCAAGACTTTCAGGAATAAAGGTTGTAACGGTCAATGAGATTGCATCTGAAGGAGAAAGGTTTGGCAAGGCGGGAATCGAGGCGATTAAAGGCGGAAAGGTCGGTGCCGTTCTGCTTGCGGGAGGAATGGGAACAAGACTTGGATCCGACGGTCCCAAGGGAACGTATAATGTCGGAATTACCAGACCTGTCTACATCTTTGAGAGACTTATTGCCAATCTTATAAAAGTTGTTGATCAGGCCGGCGTTTACGTTGATCTTTTTATCATGACAAGTGATAAGAACAACGATGCCACAGTAAGCTTCTTTAAGGAGAAGAATTATTTCGGATACAGGGAGGAGTTTGTTCATTTCTTCAGGCAGGAAATGGTTCCCTGTGTTGATTACAACGGAAAAATCTACATGGAGAACAGTTTCACGATGGCAACATCCCCTAACGGAAACGGCGGGTGGTACAGTTCACTTGTTCATTCTGCAGCCGGTGAGGTTGTGAAAAAGAAGGGAATTGAGTGGCTCAACATTTTTGCTGTTGACAATGTTCTTCAGGCAATTGCAGATCCTGTGTTTGTCGGATCAACTATCCTGTCGGGTGCTCTTTCGGGTTCAAAGGTAATCAGAAAGGCATGCCCCGATGAAAAAATCGGAAACATCTGTCTTGAGGACGGGAAGCCTGCAGTTGTGGAGTATTATGAAATGACACCTGAGATGCTTGAACAAAGAGATGAGAAGGGAGAGTATCTCTACAATTTCGGCGTGATCTTAAATTATCTCTTTAATGTGGGGAAACTGAATGAAATACTTAACGAAAAGCTTCCGGTTCATGTGGTAGAGAAGAAGATTCCGTACATGGCAGCAAGCGGTGAATTTATCAAGCCTGAGAAGCCCAATGGTTTCAAGTTTGAAACACTTGCGACAGACCTTGTCAAGCTGATGGATTCCACCGTACCCTTTGAAGTGGTGCGAGAGAAAGAGTTTGCACCGATCAAGAATCTGACAGGAGTTGATTCAGTGGAATCTGCAAGAGAGCTTTTGAAGAAAAACGGCATTGAACTGTAGGTGGAGGATAAAGTAAATGCTTACACGCGACAGCAGGATTAAGGATATGTATGCAAATCCTGTCGGACATGACATGATTGATGCACTTATCTTAAAACTTGGTGCTTCAAGAAAAATTCTTTCAAATTCAATATTCATGAATATGAAACTGAGGACCGTTAAGTTCCTTGAGGGAAGAGATCTCACGGACGGTCTTCTTGCCGCCGTGCTGTCGCTTTGCAACAGTGAGAAGGATGTCCCGGCTGACTTTAAGGGACAGGAAAGCCATGCGTGGTGGAAGGAAGCGGTCTTTTATATGATAAGGAGCGACTGCTTCAGAGACTCGGAAGGTGACGGCAATTATAATCTTGCGGGGGTAATCGAGAAGCTTGATTATCTGAAGAATCTCGGGATAAATGCGATACTTCTCTTTAATTTCGGGAATGAGAATCCGGAAAATCTTGTGAGGGAAGTCCATGCCCGGGGAATGAGACTGATTATTTGTCTCGGAGAAAAAGAGGGTACGGGAACGGGAAAGATAATGGAGACTATAGCAAAGTACAGTGAGCTCCTTGTCGACGGTTATCTTATCAGCGTAGCAGGGTGTATCTTTTCTGTTTCTACCGAAGAGGAAGAGCATGTTGTCGACAGCTATCTTGATGTTCCGGGATTTGAAAGGTTCTATTCAGGAGGACAGCTGCATGACAGTCTGAGGGAAATCAGGCGAAGCTGCCAAAATGCCGTACTGTTCGGTGATGCACCGGGTGTAGGTCTTGAGATGACGCGTCTGCTCTCATCAGATGATCGAAGGGAGCTCAATCTGACATTTTCGGGTGCACTTCTGCGTATGTCGGGAAAGAGCAGGTATTCAAACGAACAACCGGGGCTTCGGGATCTTCGCGATCTTATAATATATGATCTTTCATTGCTTTCAAAAAACTGCAGGCTTCCCGTGTATTTTAACGGCCCCGATACACCGAAAATGGTCTCAAAGTTTTGCACCGATCCGGTTAGAAGACGCGCACTTTCAAAACTTCTTGCTGCCCTTTCGATGACAATCCCCGGAGTGCCCTTTATCTATCAGGGCGATGAGATGGGACTTTGCAACAGGGAGTTCAAATCGCTTGATGACATAATTTCGCCTGACGAACGTTCACGTTATGACGAAATGCTTGGAAAAGTATCGGCAAATGAAGCATTCAGGGCAATATGTGCCGGCAGCAGAACACATGCGGCGGTAAAAATCCCCTGGCCCGACCGGGAACAGTATATGAAACCCGATCCGTCAGTAAGGGATTTCTACAGACAGCTCATTGCACTTCACAGCAGAAATGAAGCTCTGATATACGGGAGCTTCAAAGTGATTGACTGTGAGGGCGACAAGTTTACTTTTATGAGAAAGGGTACGGGCGTTACATATTATATCGACTGTAATCTTTCCGATGGGCCGGGCCGCGCGTTTTCACGTGAGTGGCATCTTGAGCCTGTTCTATTCTCTGAGAGTGCAATCAGGCAGAACGCATTGAAGCTTGAACCCTATGAGGTCATGATCTGGCGACGCTAAGGAACGTAACTGTGAAAGCTTTTGTGCCCGCTCATTATATAAACGTCACTTGAAAGTAAACTTCAAATATAGTATCATGTTTGATGTTTGTTTGGACGAATAAATATAGAGGAAGATAACTCGGAGAGGAAGAAATGGCAACAGTCAGACCATTTGCGTGCATAAGGCCGGCAAGAAAGTTCGCTTCAAAAGTAGCAGAGCTGCCTTATGACGTGTACAATACGGAAGAAGCAAGGAAAATTGTAGAGAATAACAGATATTCATTTATGAACATCGACAGGGCCGAGACACAGTTTGATGACGATGTGGATCCCTACGATGAGAAGGTTTACAATGCGGCACGTGATTATCTCAACATGCTTATAGGTGAAAAGGTGCTGCTTCTTGACACCGACAGGTGTTACTATATCTACGAACTGACGATGAAGGGTCGCGTTCAGACAGGTATCGTCGGATGTGTTTCAATTGATGATGTTCTTGAAGGTACGGTTAAGAAGCATGAAAACACACGTGTCGACAAGGAGCAGGACAGAATCAACCACGTTTGCCGCTGTGATGCACAGACCGGTCCTATTTTTCTTGCATATAAGGACCGTGAGGTGATTGACAGAATTGTTGACAGGACGAAGAAAAAGATACCGCTTTACGGGTTTACGAGTGATGACGGTATCAGGCACAGAGTGTGGAAGATCGCAAAGGAAAACGATATCCTGACAATAGAGGCGGAGTTTGCACGTACAAACGATGTTTATATCGCTGACGGTCATCACAGATGTGCATCGGCAGTCAAGGTCGGTCTCTTTAAGAGGGGTGAAGAGGGAGAATATACGGGAGAAGAGGAGTTTAACTATTTTCTCTCAATTATGTTCCCCGACAGCCAGCTTAAGATTCTTC
>JAZLIL010000150.1:0-4153 GCA_045617405.1 Lachnospiraceae bacterium
ACGTGCCCCGTCTGCGGAAAAAGATCGATATTTGAAACCCTCTTGACGCGATATCCGGCCTCATGAAATACTTCAAGGTCTCTTGCAAGGCTTGTAGGTTTGCAAGAAATGTAGATGATGTTTTCCACGTTGTAGGCGAGGATTTTTGTAAGTGCCTTCGGGTGAACGCCCTCACGGGGAGGATCGAGCACGATAATATCAGGCCTTTCCGTAATGTCATCGAGAACCTTCAGAACATCACCTGAGATAAACTCGCAATTGTCAAGTCCGTTAAGCATCGCATTTTCACGCGCCGCCCCGACAGCTTCTTCAACTATCTCAACTCCTACTACCTTCTCAGCAACGGGCGAAAGTATCTGTGCGATTGTTCCGGTGCCGGAATAGAGATCGAAAATCACCTTGTTGCAGGTGTCACCGATATAATCCCTTACACGCTTATAAAGTACTTCCGCACCGAGAGAATTCGTCTGGAAGAACGAGAACGGAGTAATCTTGAAAACCAATCCGAGCATGTCCTCAAAGAAAAAATCCTTCCCGTACAGCATTTCGGATCTGTCGCTGCTCACTGTGTCCGCGACACCGTCAAAAACGCTGTGTATAATACCGACAATGCCGCCCGAAACATCAAGTGACATCAGGCAGTCGGCAAAATCAGCGAGCATCTGCCCTTCATCATGTGCAGGAACGTTTCCTGACGAAACTTCTTCCGACCATTTGGACGTCGTGACAAGATTCACAAGTATTTCGCCTGTGGTCGCTGCACGCCTGATTACGAGGTACCTGAGATATCCCGTGTGGCTGCGCTTGTGAAAATATGTGACCCCCAGCTGCCTGAAAAATCTGCAGGATGCATAAAGGATTTTATTGTAGTCATCATTTACAATCTGACAGGCTGTAACGTTTAAGATATCGTAAAAACTGCCTTTCATATGAAGACCGAGGCAAAGTTCCCCTCCCTTTTCCATGTCACCAAAGGAAAATTCCATTTTGTTGCGATAACCGAATTCAAGCGGACTTTCGAGGATACCATCGTGAATGTAGTCATAGTCGCAGACACCGTCAATCAATTCACGGACCTGATTCATTTTCAGGTCGAGCTGATTTTTGTAGGAAAGCTGCTGACGGCTGCATCCTCCGCATTTCCCAAAATGAGGGCATTTGGGCTTTGCATCTTCAAGAGGTGAAGGCTCAAGGACCTCTAAAAGTCGACCTTCACCGCGACCGTTGCGTATCTTTTTGATTGAAAACATTATCTTCTGTCCCGGTAGGCAACCCTTAACTTCAAAGAGAGCATCACCGGACCTGACAGCTCCTCTGTCCGGAAATTTGCAGGCTTCAACAAAGCCCTCAACAACTTCACCTTTTTTCATGTATTATCAAAATCCCCCTTACACTTTCAGATACATTTGTGTTGTTTTTCTGTAAAATATCTTTACTTTAAAACTTCATTATGTTAAACTTTAGAAGCAATTGGTACTAATGGAGGTGCACAATGAACAAAAAACTCAGGACAAACGCAGTTGACCATCTGTTTGATGCAATTCTCAGTATGCGTGACCGCGAAGATTGCTACATTTTTTTCGAGGATATCTGTACTGTAAACGAGCTTCTTTCACTTGCTCAGCGGTTTGAAGTTGCGGCAATGCTCCGCAAGAAGAAAACCTATCTTGAAATTGCCGAGAAGACGGGTGCTTCTACTGCAACCATTAGTCGTGTGAACAGATCTCTCAACTACGGCAACGACGGCTACGACATGGTATTTGAAAGACTCGGCGGCATTCCCTGCGATGACGAGCCTGTATCTGAGGATAAAGATGAACAATAATCAGTAAAAATGGGGGGAAGAAATTCCCCCCTCTTTCTTTTTATTGTTCAGCCGGCATAACATGTTTTGCACTTTGGCGGATTATTCTTCATCGCCTGATGCATCGCCCTTTTCACACTCTGCATCACCATTGAAAACTTCTTCCACTTCTGCATCAAAATCTTCATCAAAATCGTCAAGATAGTCAGGATTCAAAAGCTTGTAGATGCCATAAGCGGCAGCCGCTACGACAAGAACGGCACCGATGACAGCAAGAACGATAACTAAAAGCTTGCAATTGTTTTCCTGCTTTCTTTTTTCCTCAGCGAGTTCCTTCATCTTCTTTAATGCAACGATATCATCGAGATCACTTCCCGACAGAGCACCGAATAACCTGTTATTCATCCCAGACACCTCACTTTTCTTTCTATTTTCGTCATTTTATCATACGTGAAGTTGTTTTTCAAGCAGATATGACTTTCCTTGAATCGCAGTAAATGATATGATACAGTATTTGTTGAGAAACAAGCTGCCAAAGCTTTCCCGGAGGAACCCGAAATGAAAAAGAATGATCTTGTTGAACTTAATATAACTGACCTATCCGATGACGGAATGGGAATCGGACGTGCGATGGGTACTGTGCTTTTTGTTCAGAACGCATTTCCGGGTGACAGGATTGAAGCCTTGATACTGAAGCTTAAGAAAAACTATGGATTTGCAAAGCTTGTCAGGATTCTCGAACCATCAGCCTCGAGAATCGATTCTGAATGTCCGGTCTGTACAAAGTGCGGCGGATGCAGTCTCTCGTGCATGACTTATGAAAGCCAGCTCAGATTCAAGCAGAAAAAAGTATTCGATTGCATGAACAGAATCGGAGGTCTTAATATTTCTGAAAACAATCCGGTCCTGCGTGACATAATCGGAATGGATGATGCGAAGAATTACCGCAACAAGGCGCAATACCCGGTCGGAACCTCGAAGGAAGGTCGTGTTGTCACCGGATTTTACGGTTTTCACAGTCACAACGTTATCCCGAGCGAAGGATGCATGCTTCAGCACAAAATCAATGTTCCGATTATGCGTACCGTCCGTGATTTTATCGAAGAGAACGGACTGACTGTCTACAATGAGGCAACGGGCAAGGGTTTGGTTCGCCATGTTCTGACCAGAGTCGGTTTTGCTACGCATGAAGTTATGGTGTGCATTGTGATTAACGGCGAGTCGCTTTCAAAACGTAACTGCGGCAAAGACGAACTCGCTTCTTCGCTCGCCGATCAATGCAGGGAGGCTGTCAGTACCTATTCAGATGGTTCCTATTCATTAAAGTCCTTTACCCTGAATGTAAATAAGGACAACACCAACGTAGTCCTTGGCCGGAAGCTGATTCCTGTCCTGGGAGACCCGTTCATTCATGACTTCATCGGCGAAGTGCGTTTCCGGATTTCACCGCTCTCATTTTTTCAGGTAAATCCTAAAATGACAAAGCGTCTTTACGACATTGCGCTTGAATTCGCAGGACTCACAGGAAACGAAACGGTTTTCGATCTCTACTGCGGAATCGGTACGATTTCGCTGTTCCTTGCCAAAATGGCGGCAAAGGTAATCGGAATCGAAATAGTACCGGATGCCATCAGAGATGCGAAGGAGAACGCGAAGCTTAACGGTATCACAAACGCCGAATTCCTCTGCGGTGCCGCAGAGGATGTGTTCCCTGATCTATATGAAAAACGTGGAGACGAAGTCAAGGCCGATGTCGTTGTTGTAGACCCACCGCGAAAGGGCTGCGACCAAAAGCTGCTTGAAACTATTGTCACTATGCTACCTCAGAGAATTGTGTACGTTTCTTGCGATCCTGCAACACTCGCAAGAGACATCGCATTTTTGGCAGGTCATACCTATTCTGTTATGGCGATTCAACCGGTCGACCAGTTTCCGGCAACGGTTCATGTCGAGTGTGTCGTATTGCTGTCCAAAACAACTGAGTAAAGTGTTGAGATACGCTTGAAATAATAGATTTCAGCATTTTTGAAAAATAGATTTCGTAACATTAGGCCTTGCAAATATGGCAGATATGGTTACTCATAATGAAGAAATAACACATATGGCAGTCAGAATTTTAATTTGTCGCCCACTCCGCTGACTTTAGGGGAAAACATTATTTTTATGGAGGGTTTTAATACATGCGAAAAAAAGAACCTGATAAAAAAGAGCTTAAAAAGCTGAAAATACGAAACTTTCTTATCCTTACATTAGCGGGAATAATAAATGCATTCGGAGTGACTATTTTCTTGTTCCCTGTCAAGTTATATGACAGTGGGATTTCCGGACTGTCAATGCTTCTGGATCAGG
>JAZLIL010000151.1:0-14098 GCA_045617405.1 Lachnospiraceae bacterium
TCGTTATCCTCAACAAGAAGAATTCTTGCCCCCGCAATGTCCATGCTGTTGTTTTCAGAATTCTTAATGACCGCATTTCTGCTTATCTGGTTGGCGATATCAATATAGAAGGTAGTTCCGACTCCGGGTTCGCTTGTTACATAGATTCTGCCGCCCATCAGCTCAATAAGCTGTTTTGAAATGGTCATACCGAGGCCGGTTCCCTTGTAAGTTGTCCTTGAGCCGCCCGATTCCTGAGAGAATGCTTCCCATATCCTGTCAAGGAACTCAGGGCTCATTCCGATTCCGTTATCAGCTATCTCAATGTGATATGAAACCATATACTCGTCACGTGCGGCCTCCCTGCAGCGAAAAACAATCTTTCCGCCGTTCGGAGTAAACTTTAATGCATTTCCGAGAATGTTCAAAATGACCTGTCTCAAATGCAATTCATCGCCAAGAACAACGCTGCCCTCAAGTTCTTCAAATTCCTGCACAAGCTCGATGTTTCTCGCCGCAAGCTGTCCTCCGACAATCGAACAGCAGTTATCAAGGAACGCCCCCATGCTCATCGGCTGACATGTGATTTCAATCTTTCCGCTCTCAATCCTCGACATATCAAGGACGTCGTTGATAAGTGAGAGAAGGTGATGAGAAGTCGTGTCAATCTTTTCAAGACAATCAAAGAGCTTCTCCTGCTCATTCATATGCTTCTTCGCAATCTCGATCATACCGATGATACCGTTCATCGGTGTTCTGATATCATGGCTCATCCTTGAAAGGAACTCACTCTTTGCGCGGCTCGCTGCCTCCGCCTGGTTTCTTGCTTCGGCAAGCTGCCTCTGAACCTCAATCTCATGCTCGACCGATAACGTAGTCTCTATGAAACAGATTACGACACAGTTTCCTTCCGGATTCGCTTTAATGAACCGGGCCTGGTAATGGCGTTCCTCCTCAAGGGTATCGTCCGTGTAATCAAAAGTATAGGAATCCACAGTCCTGAACTTTTCCATAATATACTTCGGTGATGATTCCCTTATGCATCTCTCCCTGTCAGCCCGGGAAGCGCTCGTTTCAAAGTATCTTCTTACAGGCTCTTCATATGACGTAACATTTTGAAAGCGTTCACGATACTCTTCTGTGATTGCGTAATTTTTCGCATAGTCTCTTGAAAGATCAACGTAGTACACGCTGACGAAGCTCTTTGCAAGCTTGTCGAGAGTAACATGCTCCACGTCGCTTTGCTTTCTTCGGAGAATCTGACCATAGGCAAGTGCTGTTTCCACCCGGAAAACAGTCATGTCTCTGGTAGATTTTCTCGGATTATCAACGCCGATGAAGCCGTAGCAGTCACCCGCATTATAGAACGGAACCGCAATAGTCGATCTTATGCCGTTATCATGGAAAAACTTATAGCACATGGGATTCTTTTCCTGTAGTGACTCTGTCGAGTGTGCAATGAAGAATCCGCTTTCGGAAAATGCGTTCATCCAGATTTGAAGCTTATCAAGCGATACTCTCTGCATCAGATCGGCTATCTCCTTAATTCCGTTTGCACAATGCTCGTATGTTGCATCGTAGTATGTTCTGTCCCGGCTGATTTCAAAAACAGTTGCCCTGTCCGCATCATAATAGTCTACAAGAATTCCAAGAAGTGCCCGGATTGTGGCTGTCTGATCGGCATCTTCGTTTATCGCCATGACGCTCTCGCGTAAAATTCTCTCCTGACGCATTGTGTCACGGATTTCCTCGTCCTTTACGGCAAATCCAACAACGTAGCCGCTTCCGTCCTCGTCAGTTCTTGCGACCTTGACCTCGCAGTACTTTTTATCGATGTTCAGATACTTCTTTGTGATTGAAGGTGCCGTCTCAAGCTGTTTGCGGATGTGATTCCTGTCAAAAAACTGTCTCAGAACATTCTGATCGCGCTTTGACGTTCCTTCTGAAATGTACGTTGCAACTGCAGCATCAAATGACGTACCCGAAAAAACGCTTCCGAATCTTGACTTCGTCTTCGCACTCATCTTGTAGGGAATAACCATGTCATCGGTTACATTGTAATAAATAACATTCGAATACTCACCTGCCAGGGCACCGATAACCTCACCGGCACGGGACTGCTCCTTTTCGCGCCTCATCTCTGCGATGACTTCATCATCAACATTCCTGAGTCCGACGGAAAGACCGGTAATTTTTCCCGATTCCGACCTGCAGGCAACATACTTTGCCTTGTAGTACTTTACATGAAAATCGATAAAGGCCCTGAAATTTACATAGTAGGCATTGTCCTCGACCAGATGCTCAAGGATAGTTGCTCTTCTCGTATTTGCATGAAATCTGTTCCTGTCATCGGGATGAACAAGCTTCTTTTCAATAAGTTCAAGACGTTTTCTGTAAAGTGTCTCATTATGAAGATTCGGAACAGCTCGAAGGAACTCCTCATTTTCACGATAGAATTCAATTACATCAAGACCGGGGTCATCTCTGAGTGAAATGTATCCTACCGATGAGTAATCATCGGCCAGAGCGGCAACAACACTGATTCCTCTGTTTCCGCCTCTGAAAAACCCGTTGTCCGAATTCTTTTCAGGACTATAAGGAGCACTTCCGTCTATATCATTAATTGCCCTGTTTCCTTTCGGCATATTGACCTCCAACCATGAAAAGACATTGTGACATTTTTTGTCAAACTTTCTCTTGTGTGGACACTAAGATAAGCAAATTACATCTACTGCATACTACTCCACAGTTAGTATAACGAAATAGTAACCATTTTGCAACAATTTTCACCGTTTTCAGAATGTTCAAAATACACTTCCTGCATCCGCACATGTCAATGTCATTTGCAATCTGCTTCGCTGCCTTATCATGTCAATGCTATTTGCAATCTGCTTCGCTGCCTTATCATGTCAATGCTATTCGCAATCTGCTTCGCTGCCTTATCATATAAAAGTGGCACTCCGTGCCTTACGAGGTTCAGGGCTTGAAACCCCGAACCTCGTAAAAACCAGGACACCCCGGACGGTGACCGGCCGCCGGGGTGTCCTGAGGGTATATGGTGTACTAAAATCAGATACTGGCAATTTAATGGGAAAATGCTGCCTGACGCATTGTGAACCTCTCATGACTAAAGTCACGAGAATGCGGCGGTCAAGTTATTCAAAACTTTCCTCCGCTCCCTGAAAAACCTCCGCCGGAGCTGTGTGAATGACTGCCCGAGCCTCCGCTCGAAGACGACTGTATCGTTTCACGGTGTACCGTCTCGTACTCGAAGCTGTCGCTCCTTTCCTTTATCACTACACTTCCTGCTGTCACATAATCGTTGGCTTCCGTGGCGATTACCGCATTGTTCATTGCGCTCACGTAACCGTTCATAATACCCTTTGCTATAAAAATCGAAACAACAAAGCAGATACCGACAACGATGGCACCGACAGTAATGACTCCCTTCAACTCGTCCTTTTTTCCGTAGGGGTCGCCTTCCTGTGCCCGCTTTGTAAGCTCGCCGGCGCATTTGATATAATCCTTTATGCCGCCGTACCAGTCGTCATCTCCAAAGTCGTCGAGAAATTCATCGCAAACATGATCTCTTGCGCTGTCGGAATATGCTTCCTCACCGTAGCCATGGGTGACGAGATAAAAATCTCTCTCTTCCATGCTGAGGACAAGGAATATTCCGTCTCCGTTCGGACCGTAGCCGAAGTCCTCATGAAGGAACCAGTCCTTTGCAAGCTCAAAAGCATCGGAGTAGCCGTAATCCATCATGTCATATACTGCCAGAAAGTAGATTCCGAACCCAAGCTCTTCCGATGTCACACGAGCCAGTTCTTCAAGCTCGGCACACCTTTCATCCGAGAGCAGATATGCATCGTCAAAAATGTAGCTGCGCCCGCTAAGATCGTGCCTTGTTTCACCAATCTCCATTTCCGCAGCACACACAGCTGTCGCTGCAGTTGTCAATATCCCCAGGATTGTGAGGATGATAAGTACTGTTTTTTTCATTCCTCTCCTCCTATATGAATATAGCGACAATACATGCAAGAATCGACAATCCGACCGTCAGGCCGATAAGAAAGAGCATATACATAAGCGTATACTTTTTCTTGTCTACAGGAAGGCTTCCGACCATCTCGCCTGTCTGACCGTTCATGCAGAACAGATAGTCATTGTCATGCCACTTTGTGTGAAGAACCCACACAGGAAGCATCGCATAATGTATCTTTCCGCGTCTGATGTTTACTTTGTCGGAATCAAGCGTCAATGAACTGTAGCCCTTTACATCATTAACCATCTCGTTAACAGCGGTTGTCTTCATTCTTGCATCAGCCCTTGCTGAGCATTCTTCTGCAGAAACGTCAAATTTGTCAACAAGATAGCCCGGCATGTAAGCTGTTGAAAAGGGCTTCATCTTTCCAAAATCAAAGGGTTCAATGGCATCCATGTACTCATCGGGCATCTTTCTTGCTCCGTCAGCGGGAATCTTTTCAAACGAAATGCTCCCGGCCCTGTGTACCTTGTAATACCTGACTGTTGTAACCCTCTCGTTGCCGTGTGTGTGTACACTTGTTTTCTGACCCGTCATCTCTGCTGCGACATCCGCATCACTTGTGAAAAGCCAGAACGGAACATACAGACCCTGGACCTTGTTAATCTGATTTTCGTCCTTAAACTCCTTCGGGAGGAGCTTCTTGCCTGCGTAAAAGCCCTTCAGTGCCTCAACGGCGCTCTGCTTGTCTTTCTCAAAAGGAATAACAAAATCAGGCTTTAATCCACCCGCAAAACGTGAAGGAATAACTGTCGGATTGCCGCAATACGGACACTGTGTAACCGCAGTGTTGTCATCACAGACAAGTTCTGCACCGCACGATGAACAGTTATAACCGCGAAGGCTCTCGCTTTCCGCCTGCTGCCACTCTTCGGATGCAATCTCATATCCGTTATCCTCAGAAGCTGCTTCTTCTTCCTCTTCCCGGGCCTCTCCGGCATGTGCTGCCGCCGCACCGGATCCTGCCTTCTTTTCTGCCCCGGCATCGGTCTTTGCTGCCATTGCACCGGATCCTGCCCTCTTTTCTTCCCCGGCATCGGTCTTTGCTGCCATTGCAGCGGATCCTGCCTTCTTTTCTTCCCCGGCATCGGCCTTAGCTGCTCTCTCATCCTTTTCACGGTAGAGAGCTTCAATATCCTCTACAGTGTACTTTGTACCACAGTAATCGCACTCAAGCATCCCGCTGGCCCCTGCAAAATGCAAGGGGCCGGTGCAGGCGGGACATTGGTAATTCGTTGTTTTGTCAGCCATGATTTCCCCTCAATAACCAATCAGCCGATGGCACCACCACAGTATTCGCAGCAACCCTGCGCGGTCGGAATTGTTGTTGCTCCGCAGCAGGGACATGTGACAGCCATCTTGGGTGCCGCCGCCTCGGCAGCCTTCTCTCTGGGTGTATCAAGAAGCACCTTTTTAATCTCATTCGCTATATTCATCGCTTCCTGATAATCTACGCTCTGCATGGGGCTGGGCTTTGCCATACCGTTTACTTCAATATCAATACCGTTTTCAACAACAAAATTAATCTCGTTGAAGAAAGGATTATTTACGTTAATCGTAACGTCAATGCTGTAACTGTACTCGAACTTCTTGGGAATGAAACTCTCTTCCTTTCCGTCCGCAGTTTTCTTCATAATTTCCTTGCTGCTCTCATCAACATTAATAAGAACGCCTGTTACAGCAGAAAGACAAAGGACGTCAGCATTTTCGTTCTTCGGATTGCTCTTTCCGACCATGAACTTTCCTGCGTTCTCGTCGATGTAAACCTTCGTGCCCTTGCCGACTGTCTTTGTCGTGTTGAACTTATCAACTTCAGCCTTGTTTGCCTCTCTGTATGCAAGCTGATCCTTAATATCAGCTACTGTGCTGGACCTTCTCTCCGTAAACCAGGGTGAAAGCTTTGCTGCACAATCCTTGCAAAGATTGCCGTCATCAAGCTTGCGATTGCCGAGAAGACCTATCTTATTTCCGCAGATATCGCAGAATTTCTTATCAAAAAGTCCCATTTTCTACCCTCCAAGTCAGATTCATCTCATAATCTAAGGACGCGGAGAACCGCAATTGCTGCAGAACTTGCCGCTGTTTACAGAACCGCAGGAACATGTCCAGTTCTGCTCAGGCCTCTTTCTTCCACACTCGGGGCAGAACTTTCCTGTAACTACAGAACCGCATGAGCACTTCCAGGAATCGCCTGCCGGAGCCTGCTGCACGGGCGGCTGCTGCATGGGAGCCTGCTGAGCGGCTGCCTGCTGCTGACCCATTGCGAAAAGATTCTGCGCATTGATGCCGCCCATGTTCTGAGCCATGCCCATTCCGACGAATCCGTTCATTGCGCCGGCCTGGTTGTTTGCTGCAGCCTGCATGGCAGCACCGGTGCTTCCAACCATATATGCCGCCGCAAGAGTAGGATCCTTGAAGCCTGCATTTCTCTGCATCTCCTTGATCATCTTCTCATCTTCCTCGCTGGCCTTTACCGATGAAACGCCACAGGAAACGATTTCAATACCGCGAAGGTCTCTCCACTTGGCCGAAAGAACTTCATTAAGTACATTTGCAAGATCATCTGCATGTCCGGGAAGTGCCGAATACCTGATTCCCATTTCGCTGATCTTTGCAAAAGCGGGCTGAAGAGCTGTAAGGAGCTCAGTCTTCATCTGACCTTCAAGCTCACCACGGCTATATGCCTTTGTAACATTTCCGCAGACATTTGTGTAAAAAAGAAGAGGATTTGTCAGCCTGAAGCTGTACTCACCGAAGCAGCGGATTGAAATGTCAATATCAAGCCCTGCTCTCTCATCAACAACTCTGAACGGAACGGGTGAAGGTGTTCCGTACTTGTTTCCGATAATCTCCTTAGTGTTGAAATAGTATATTCTCTGATCCTTCGGTGCTTCGCCGCCAAAGGTAAAACGCTTTCCAATGTTTTTGAATACTGCGACGATATTATCGCCAAGTCTTCCGCCGTCAAGAAGCGAAGGCTCTGTTGACTGGTCATAAGTAAACTCGCCGGGCTCTGCGCAAAAGTCAACAACCTTGCCCTGCTCAACAATGATCATGCACTGTCCGTCAGCAATTGCAATTACCGATCCGTTCGAAATGATGTTGTCCTCGCCGTTAACATTGCTTGATCTTCCGGAAACCTTCTTTGATCCCTTCAGAGCAAGAATGTCTGCAGGAATAGCCTCGCAGTAAAAGTACTCTTTCCACTGATCCGCAATAACGCCGCCCGCTGCACCAAGAGCTGCCCTAATAAGTCCCATAACTAAACCCTCCTATCAAAAATTCCGGATTGCACCATACAATCCGCCTCATCAAAAATTCTAGCCATTGCAATTCGCTTCGGCATCACTAATATTAGTGTAATTCCAAAGCGTCCGAAACCTGGCTCGCGACTCTTTGGTGCCGGCAGGGGCGTGTCGTTCCGGGCAGGCGGCTCTCAGGCAACAGCAGGGGACGTGTCGTTCCGGACAGGCGGCTCTCAGGCAACAGCAGGAACCTGGCTCGCGGCTCTTTGGTGCCGGCAGGGGGCGTGTCGTTCCGGGCAGGCGGCTCTCAGGCAACAGCATGGGGCGGGGCCAAAGAGTCATTCTCACTTTCCGCTTTTTTGATGCTTTGCCCTATAGCCAAAGTCAACTGTTTGGCAATACAAGTCTTTCAGACTTGCTATCGTTTTTTTGGTGAATTATAATCTTTATAAGAATGACAGTATATTCATTGCTGATTGGAGATTACATATATGACCGATAACCGAATGACAACCAAAGAAAAGGCCCGCCTTGTTACCGGAAGCGGGAAGTGGCACACATGGGACAATAACGGTAAAATCCCGTCGCTTCTGCTCACGGATGGCCCTCACGGGCTGAGAAAGCAGGCAGAAGGTGAGATGCACAATAACGTAAGCGTTACGGCTACGTGCTTTCCGACGGCATGTGCACTTGCAAGCAGCTGGGACCCGGAGCTTGCGGGCGAAATGGGAGCCGCAATCGGAAACGAGGCCGTTCTCGAAGAAGTCTCAGTAGTCCTCGGACCGGGAGTCAACATGAAGAGATCTCCCGCATGCGGAAGAAATTTCGAGTATTACTCCGAGGATCCTCTTCTTGCAGGCAGGCTGGCAACAGGCTTCATTAACGGTATCCAGTCGAGGGGCGTCGGGTGCAGTCTCAAGCATTTTGCCTGCAACAATCAGGAAACAAAGCGAATGACATCGAACTCTGTCGTTGATGACAGAGCTCTTCGCGAGATATACCTTGCAGCCTTTGAAACTGCTGTAAAGGAATCACAGCCCGCTACAATCATGTCTTCATATAACAGGGTTAACGGGAAATACGTCTGCGCCAGCAAGGAGCTCCTGACGGATATTCTGCGAAAAGAATGGGGCTTCAGGGGACTCGTTGTATCCGACTGGGGCGCATGCGTCAGTCTTCCGGAATGTATCGAAGCCGGCATGGATCTTGAGATGCCCGACAGCTGCGGCAACCACCTGAACGACCTGCTTGAAGGACTGCAGAACGGTTCCTGTTCAGAAGCTTCGCTTGACCGTGCAGTATCGAAGATTACTGAGCTTATTAAAAACTACAGTTGTAAAAGCAATAGCAACGACGCATCATCATGTAACATCGCAGACGAAAAGGCTGCCCTTTTGAAAACCAATCACGCCATTGCACGGCATATCGCTTCGGAAAGTGCGGTTCTTCTTAAGAACAACGGACTGCTGCCTCTTAAGAAGGGCAGCAAGGTACTTATTGTCGGCCACATGGCTGAGCACATGCGCATTCAAGGTGGCGGAAGCTCTCACATCAACACTTCTTCTGTCACAAGTGCCCTCGATGCATTAAGAGCCGCGGGAATTGACGCTGCCTATGTGAAGGGCTACAACGATGACTCGAACGAGCCTGACGTGAAATTGGCTTCAGAAGCTCTTCGCGCTGCAAAGGCAGCTGCCGGTGCCGATACTCCGATTCTCTTCTTTGGCGGTCTGACCGACTCCTCAGAGGGTGAAGCCTACGACAGGACTTCATTTGATATTCCCGCATGCCAGCAGAAACTTCTTTCAGAACTGACAAGGATTTCCGATAAAGTCGCTTTCGTCGCGTTCGGCGGTTCTCCCTTCAGTCTTGACGCCGCAAAGAATGCTGCGGCGATTCTCATGATGTACCTCGGCGGAGAAGCAGTCGGTGAAGCATGTGCCGACCTCATCACAGGTGCAAAGAATCCCTGTGGAAAGCTCGCAGAAACCTGGCCAAAAGCACTATCGGACACTCCCTGCGCCATGACCTTCGGAATGCCCACAAACAATGTGCCCTACCGCGAGAGCATCTTCATCGGCTACCGTTACTATGACACCTTCAAGGTCCCTGTCGCCTATCCCTTCGGATTCGGCATGAGCTACACCGACTTTGAATACTCAGATATGAAAATCACTGTTTCGGGATTGAAAACCGCTGCCGGACTCCAAAAAGATACCGTTCAGGCGGAAAGTCCGACAGATTCTTCAGTTTCGGAATCAGGAACCGCTGCCGGACTCCTAAAAGGTGCCGCTCAGGCGGAAAGTCTGACAGATTCTTCAGTTTCGGAATCAGAACCCGCTGCCGGACTCCTAAAAGGTGCCGCTCAGGCGGAAAGTCTGACAGATTCTTCCCCTTTTGAAATAGTCGTTTCCCTGAACGTCAAAAACGCCGGAATGCGCGACGGGTTCGAAACTGTTCAGATTTACGTAAAGAACCCGGTTTCAAACATCATGCGCCCCGAGAAGGAACTTCGAGGCTTCAAAAAAGTTTATATCCCCGCCGGTGTTACTACGACTGTAGAAATTGTGCTGACTGAAAGAAGCTTCTCTGTCTTTGATACGCGGACCGGTTCATTCGCAGTTCCCACCGGCGACTATGAGATTCTTGCAGCTTCAGGCATTGACAACGTTATACTCTCCGCCCCGATACACATTGACGGAGTCACTATCGAAAGAAACGAACGCATTTTATATCCCTCCTATTTTGCGGATTCGGAGGAACACTTCACCGAAGAAGACTTCAATAAGCTCTACGGAAAGGAAATTCAGAACTTTGACATCGCCGAAAAAGGCAGCTTCTCCATGTGCAGCTCTCTTCGAATGATGGCAAAGGAATCTCTGTTTGCGCGAGCTGTTCTGAAAAGCGTTGAAAAGCGGATTTACGGGCTATACCCGGACAAGTCGAAGAACGACCCCGAGGTCAAACTGATGCTTGAATCGTGCTGCGACGGAACAATTGATCTGACAGTCAATCAGAGTGACGGGAAATTCCCCCGTAAAACAGCCGATGCAACCGTACTCGCCGCAAACGGTCACACGCTGAAGGCTTTGGCATCACTTTTGCGAGCAGAAAAGTGACGATAAAGCGCGTTTCAAAGAGCTCACCCCCTGATAGATTTCAAAAGACAACGACATTCAAAGTGCTGCTGACAAATTGCATCACGGAAAGAATTCAAAGGACACCGGCATGCAATGCACTGCCGGCAAAACGCACCACGGATAAAATTTAAAGGGCACCGGCATACAATGCACTGCCGGCAAAACGCACCACGGATAAAATTTAAAGGACAACGAAATGCGTAATGCTGCAAAGAAAATCACACCTGAAGCACTCTTCAAGGCTTCAACCTTAGCCGCCCAGATTACCGACGCGGACTATCGTGTTGCCTTTGATTCCGATCTCGGACTCGATCTTCCGGTCGAAGTGAAGAAGCAGGCCGAGGGCGGCTTAGTTGCAATCTCCCCCGATTTTCGTCTTCGAAACGCCACGATCAAGGGCGGGCGAATGCTCTGGCTGGAAGACTATTCAGCCGTCAACGACATGATTGACAAGCTTCGCAGTATTCAGGACGACCTCGAAGACCGGCATGATGTCCTCTCCGCCGAGCTGCTTCTTCGCGAAAGAAGAGCACGCCTTGAAGAGCGAAACAGGATTTATAATAAGATCTTCGAAGCATTAAAGCACAAGCTCACGCTCATCGACGACATCCTCAAAGATCCGTTCCTTGACAACGATGACAAGCGACGCCGCCTTTCAAGAATCTGCGTTGTCGGTGCCTACATCAAGCGGCGGTCAAATCTGTCGGTTCTTTCCGAGCACGCTTCAAAGACGTACGCAAGAGAACTTGAGCTTTCAATTCTTGAATATATTAGCTATCTTGAGATATACGGAGTAGAATGCACCTTCGCAAGGAAGATTGACGGTCACATTCCGTCAGCCCTTGCAACAAAGCTGTTTGACGATTTCGATGCAGCAATTTGTGAAAAGCTTGACACCCTGAAAACACTCAGCGTCAGTCTTACCTGCAGTGAGAGCGAATTTTCGCTGAAGCTGACCCTTGACGGCATAACAGTAACCCTGTGAGCCTTTCACAATCAGCCGGGATTGACTCCTGATTGGCATGCCGGCAACCATGTGAACCAAAGGTTGAAAAGTAAAGATACCCGGAGGCAGTTTTGAAACCACGACTAAACAGATCAAGCATAATGGAAGGCTTTGACCAGATTGATTCCGGTCTTTGCTTTGCACTCTCAAACGGAACTCCGCTTCTTATGAATGAGTGCTTTAAAACGATTGCCGCCGAGCTTCGCCCTGACTGTAAGGATCTTAACAAGCTGAATATTCTTGATTTTTGGAACAGTATTACGGAAGCATCCCGCAGGCTTGACAACCTCTGGGAAGATATCGGCATTGCCCCCATTTTAAAGCTTGCCGATTCCTATCTCACTTTTTCCAAAACTCTTATTTCGGTCGAAGGTGAACAGGTCTATCAGATAATTGCTACGGACACGACAGATCTTCACAGAATCGGAGCACGAATTGCCGCCGACAACAAAGAGCTTGAAGAGTTAAACGAAAGGCTTCGGCGCCACAGTGACAACATCGATGAAATTTCAAAACAGGAAGAGATTCTTGCAACGAAGATAAGCATCCATGATGAGCTTGGCGAGCTTCTCCTCGGCTCAAAATACTGTCTGACGCAGGACGGCGGTGCTGTCGACATCGATACTGTCATCAGCAACTGGCGAAAAATAGAGACACTCCTGCAGAAAGACAACTCAAGCGACATTTCCGACCCCGAAAAGCAGATTCTTGATGCCGCTGAAGCAGTCGGAATCAGCATGGTACTTACAGGATCGCTTCCGAAAGACGACATAAACGCGATGAAGCTGATTTTCGCAGCATCCCGTGAATGCCTCACCAATGCCGTCAAGCACGCAGAGGCCGATGAAATGTGGATGGACATAGAAACAGACCGCTACGGATACTTTATAAGTATCACAAACAACGGAAAAGCACCAAAGAAGCCCATCATTGAAGGCGGTGGACTCGGAGGGCTCAGAAAGAACGTAGAAGCCGCCGGGGGAATTCTGATTGTCGAATGGATGCCCGAATTTGCCCTCAAAATGAAGCTCCTGCATCAAAATCAGCACTACCCGGAAGAAAGGAAACGTCATGATTAAAGTTATGCTCGTTGAAGATCAGTCAATGCACAGGCAGCTGTTTGAAATGTACCTGAAGGGTTCTGACCGCTATGAGCTTGTCTTCTCAATCGAAAATGCCGCCATGGCAGAAGTATACTGCATGCGCAATGAAATCGACCTTATCCTGATGGATGTCTGCACTGCAATGGGAGAAAGCGGTCTCGATGCGGCCGAGCAGATTAAGCAAAAGTACCCGCAAATCAAAATAATCGTTGTCACGAGCATGCCCGAAGCATCATACATATCAAGAGCCCGAGCAGCAGGTGTCGAAAGCTTCTGGTACAAGGAGGTCAGCAAGGAGCCTATTCTCTCCATTATGGACAGAACCATGTCCGGAGAACACGTCTATCCCGATTCAACCCCCGAGATTATTATCGGTCTTGCGAGCAGCAGGGAATTCACCGACAAGGAAATCGAGGTTCTTCGCGAGCTGACAAGCGGAGACCCGGACACTGAAATAGCAGCCCGCCTCAGCATGTCTGTCTGGACAGTCCGCACTCACATCAAACATCTTCTCGAAAAAACCGGCTTTGACTCGCGCACAAAGCTTGCAGTTGCAGCAAGAGAATCAGGGCTCGTTATCCGTGGATATTAAAACCGTTCGCTGCAATTCGCAACATGAAAGCATATCGTTTGCGATATGCCGTTCCGCCTTTGCGTCGCGTTAGCGGAAAATGCAGTCAATGCTATTCGCAATCCGCTTCGCTACTTGCTCATATAAAAGTGGCACTTCGTGCTCTTGTACTTTTATAAAAAACGGGGCCGGCTAACAGCCGGCCCTTTCGCTG
Source organism: Lachnospiraceae bacterium (assembly GCA_045617405.1). Lineage (GTDB taxonomy): Bacteria > Bacillota > Clostridia > Lachnospirales > Lachnospiraceae > JAZLIL01. The sequence continues at coordinate 13,304 of JAZLIL010000151.1, forward strand.
ACAGCTTTCCTGCGTTGCTTCGTTTATCACTTTTTCTCTTCAGTAACTTCAATCTTCTTTATCTCTTTTGTCCTGATTTCAACAAGCAGATCCTGAATAAAGTCATCAAGCTTCTTCTGACCTTCGTCGCCCTTGAAACGGCTTCTGACAGAAACGAGATTCTCTTCCTGCTCCTTCTGTCCTACAACTACCATGTAAGGAAGTCTGTCAAGACGTGCCTCTCTGATCTTGAAGCCAATCTTTTCAGAACGCGCATCAACCGTGCAAAGGATGCCGTTCTTCTTAAACTCTGCCGCAACCTTGTCTGCGTACTCGATGTACTTGTCGGAGATAGGAAGAACACGTACCTGCTCGGGGCAGAGCCATGTCGGGAACTTGCCGGCATAGTGCTCGATTAACCAAGCAAGGGTTCTTTCATAGCATCCCATGGAGGTTCTGTGGATAATCCAAGGACGTACTTTGTTGCCGTTCTCATCCACATAGGTCATGCCAAACTTCTCGGCGCTTGCGCAGTCAAGCTGAATGGTAACCATGGTATCTTCTTTCCCGTATACATTCTTTGCCTGAATATCAATCTTAGGTCCGTAGAAAGCTGCCTCTCCATCTTCCTCAGTAAAATTGATACCATTCTTATTCATTACATCACGAAGATACTGCTGTGTTGAATTCCAGTATTCCTCATCACCTTCGTACTTTGCCTTATTTTCAGGATCCCACTTTGAAAGTCTGTAAGATACATCACCATCAATACCAAGTGTCTTCATAACATAGTGAGCAAGATCTACACATCTTGTA
>JAZLIL010000152.1:0-15279 GCA_045617405.1 Lachnospiraceae bacterium
ACGCAGGCGTAGCGGGCTACGTCAAGTTTTTCTGATGAAGCAGTAGGAAATTCAGGCAAGTTATTTGGTGTAGTTATTTGCAGGACGATGCACTAGTATGTCCTGTTGGCCCTCTTCCGAAGCGTGGGGTCAAGAATCTTCTTTCTGATTCTGAGGCTCTTTGGTGTAACCTCGAGAAGCTCATCCTTGTTTATGAACTCAAGTGCCTGCTCAAGACTGAGTACCTTAGGGGGTGAAAGTCTGAGTGCTTCATCGGCTGCCGACGATCTTGTGTTTGTAAGCTGCTTGCGCTTGCAGACATTTACCTCGATGTCGTCGGACTTTCCGTGCTCGCCTACAACCATGCCGGCATAGACCTTCTGACCTGCTCCGATAAAGAGTGTACCACGCTCCTGCGCATTGTAAAGTCCGTAGGCAACACTTTCACCTGTTTCAAATGCTATAAGGCTGCGCATCGTCCTGTAGGCAATGTCGCCCTTGTAGGGCGCATAGCCGTCCTGAAGTGTATTCATGATGCCGTTGCCCTTTGTGTCCGTGAGGAACTCATCACGATAACCGATGATTCCGCGCGCGGGGATTGACATTTCAAGTCTTACGAAGCTTCCGGCACCTGTCGACATTCCGACAAGCTCGCCCTTTCTCTGACTGAGTTTATCAATAACTGCGCCCGAGAATTCTTCGGGAACATCTACATAAACACGCTCCATGGGCTCAAGCTTTTCTCCGTTCTCGCCCTTCTTATAAATAACCTCCGCCTTGCTGACTGCGAATTCGTATCCCTCACGTCTCATTGTCTCAATGAGGATTGAAAGATGAAGTTCTCCGCGTCCGGAAACCTTAAATGCCTCCGTTGTCTCGGTGTCTTCAACCCTTAAGCTTACATCCGTGTTAAGCTCCCTGTAGAGTCTGTCACGAAGATGCCTTGAAGTAACGTACTTGCCCTCCTGACCGGCAAAAGGACTGTCGTTAACTATGAAATTCATTGAAATTGTAGGTTCCGAAATTGCCTGGAACGGAATTGCCTGAGGCTTCTCGGGTGAACAGATTGTGTCACCGATGTGGATGTCCGAAATACCGGAGATTGCCACGATTGATCCGACTGTCGCACTCTCGACCTCGACCTTCCTGAGACCGTCAAACTCGTAAAGCTTGCTGATCTTAACCTTCTTCTGATAGGAAGGATCGTGTGCATTGACGATTGTGCACTCCTGATTGACTTTAAGTACGCCGTTATCTATCTTTCCGACTCCGATTCTGCCGACATACTCATTGTAATCGATTGTTGAAATCAGCATCTGTGTTGCCGCCTCGGAATCGCCCTCAGGCGCGGGAATGTACTCAAGAATTGTCTCGAATAAAGGCTGCATGTTCTTGGGCTCATCGGCGAGCTCAAGGATTGCCACACCCTTCTTTGCAGATGCAAATACGAAAGGACAGTCAAGCTGCTCATCGGAAGCATCAAGATCTATAAAGAGCTCAAGCACTTCATCAATTACTCTCTTCGGATCTGCCTCGGGTCTGTCAATCTTGTTGATGCAGACAATAACGGGAAGTTCAAGCTCAAGTGCCTTCTGAAGGACAAATCTTGTCTGGGGCATTGCACCCTCAAAAGCATCAACAACAAGGATAACTCCGTTGACCATTTTAAGGACACGTTCCACCTCTCCGCCAAAGTCGGCATGTCCCGGTGTATCGATAATGTTTATCTTTGTATTCTTATAGGTAACTGCTGTATTCTTCGAAAGAATTGTGATACCACGCTCACGCTCAAGATCATTGGAGTCCATCACTCTCTCTTCAACAACCTGGTTTTCCCTGAAAACACCGCTCTGACGAAGCAGGCAGTCAACCAGTGTTGTCTTGCCGTGATCAACGTGCGCAATAATTGCGACATTTCTTACATCTTCTCGTTTCATTTGTGTTCCTTTCACATGCGAATGTACCATCATTACATAAACATTTCGTATTTTATCATATTTTTCAGAGAACGCAACTAAAATATGTTTAAATTCTTCCGACAGACTTCTTCATCGCCTTAAACTGTGCATTCATCCTCTTATTCAGAAATGTCGGGTAGTCACTCAGCATTCGCAGATTCAGCATTTCGAACAGCTCTTCATATACCTCGCTGACTATCTGCGTAGGAACAACTCTCTTCCTGCCTTCGGGCATTCTGTCCGCAAGCCTCGTCCTCTCGGAAGCCATGAACAGACTGATTGCCCTGTCGCCATACCAGTCAAATGCCAGCCTTATTACATCAAGGAGATAGCGTTCCTCCTCATCGGGCACATTCTCCGGGATTTCGACCTGAAACCTGCCGTACTCCTCAATTCTTTTCATTACCGGCCTGTACGGACAGTTCCCCTTTAACATCTGATACTCCTCATCAAACAGCTTCCTGTTCCATTTGACCGTTGAAAAGACCTGTGCCATGAAAAGGATTGCCTCTGCACGGACATCGCTCATGTCAGGCGAATCCGAGTTCAAAAGATACTGCGTACACATAAGAAGCTTTGTCGGCATCAGAAGCTTTGCTACAGCGTCGTGACTCTTTCTGAATGCAACATTCGTAATCCGGCCTTTCTCGCTTTCAAGGAGTTCGAGATACTCACCGGGATTTGTACTGAGTCTGTAGAGCCTCCTTGTGTACTCATTGTCGGAAAGCTCACCGTTCAGATATTTCATAACCGTTGTCTCTCCCCATCCGAGAAGTGCCGCAAACGGCTTTCTTCCGATTTTATATTTTTTCAGCATGTCTGCAAGTTCCGAAGCCGTAATGCTCCGCTGCGACGTGTTCCTTTTATTTGCCATGGCTATTCCTTTGTCCGGCGGCTCTTCCGGCCCTTCGGCGTATACTTCGGTTCTTCACGCTTTTCCGGTCTTTCGGTTACATTTCCCGCTCGGCCGGACTGTGCTCTTTCACGTTTTGGCATCAGGCCGCTTTCGCGTCGCGCAATTGTATCTCGAAAAATACGCATTCGTGTAGTGTGGTCAGAATATCAAATACAATACTGCGCATTCTCGCTGTTTGTGTGTCGATTATGCGCTATTACATTACACGAACTCGAACTTTTCTGCGAATAAGGTTATTTTATCACCCGCCCCCTTGATTATCAACCGCTTCGGCCGACAAAAAGATATATAAGAAGGCATCGGTTTTTACCGTCCCCGGCATTGATTGATGTGATTCACAATATCTGATAAACTTCATGATAAGAAACCGACAGACAGCCGACGGGACTGTTTCAGACATGTAATATCCCTTTTTTCCATTATTTATCCACAGAGAGGATGACTCCCATGCTGAACCTGATTAAAAAACAACTTTCACAGTTTAACATCCGCAAGCATTTTGCAAACAGAAGTGATTACAAATTGATGCTTGCGTATTCAGCCGGGGATTCGATCCACAATCTCTATCCCTTCATGAATCTTGCGATTGTTCTTTCCTTCGCACTTGCAATCATAGTTCTTTTCCAGAAGGTTCTTGTTCTTGAAGTACTGCGCATTTCCTACTGTCTCAGCTATGTTTCTCTGCTTGTGATTACAGCCGTTATTGCTGTCATTTTGCGAAAGCTTTCGCTCCATCTTGAAAGCAACTCTAAGAAGATTATCGCACTGTGCATCATCTACAGTGCCGTCTTCTTCATCTGGAGTATTGTATACACAATCATCGATGCCCTCAATTACGGACGCGTCACTGTCGTCGTTCTTCTTCTTGCACTGGTTATTGCAAGGCTTGCGTGCTTCCCGGTATTCTATGCGTACCTCGGTCTTGTCATTTTTGATTACATTGCATCTGTTGCCGTCATCTTCATTTTCGATTCTCCTGCAATGATTTACACCGACATCGCAATGTTCACGACCTTCGTACTCGTTTCTATTCTGGAGAACATTTCAAGCTTTGGAATGAAAACAGAGAATTACTTAAAGAGACTCAATCTCATTGCGCACAACGAGAGTCTTCAGATGAGTTCCGAACGCGACTGCCTGTCCGGTCTTTATAACCGTTTAAAGCTCACGTCTGTCACCGGTGAAATCTGGAAAAACTGTTACGTAAACAAGCTTCCTCTTTCAGTCATAATGTGTGACATCGACGATTTCAAGCACGTCAACGACACGCTCGGTCACAAAACCGGTGATGAATGGATTCGTGCCGTGGGTGGTCTTCTTCTTAAAAACACCGATGAGGAAAAGACCTACTGTATCCGCTACGGCGGTGACGAATTCCTTATTCTGATTCCGGGTGGGAATCAGCAGGAAGCCTGCGAAATAGCAAATTCTGTTCGCAAGGATCTTGTCGACGGTGTCGGAGTTCCCGATGGGCCGCGCGCTACCATGAGCTTTGGTGTCTATACCGGTTATCCCGATAATCTAGAACCGAATCTCGCGAAGTACATCTCCCTTGCAGATGTTCAGATGTACCGTTCCAAGGGTGAAGGTAAGAATTGCGTAAGCTGTTAACGCTACAGAGCGGCAATGTTTTTCAGTATTCTTGAGTGTGCATCAAATTCGGCGGTATAGCCGCCGGATGTCTTCACCTGCCAGTTGTAGTAGCTTCCCGGCTTGCCTGAGAAACGTTCAAGTATACTCATAATTGTGCCGCCGTGGGCCACAATCGCCACTGTCTTATCAGTGTCGCCGTAATAGTCGCAGATGTCTTCAAAGGCTCTGATACAACGACATTTAAAGAGTGTCGTCGACTCGCCTCCCGGGAAAGGAAGCTTTCCGTTCGAATCAATCCATTCCTGGTAACGCCTGTCGCCGGAAAGCTCTTTATAATTCTTCATCTCAAAATCACCGAAATCAATCTCTTTGAAATCGGCAACTTCGATGTACATGCGTGTTCCGTAAATGCGCTCTGCCGTCTGGCGACAGCGCTTCATGGGGGATACAAAAACAACATCGGCATCAGGGTATCTGCTCGGCCGCATCTCATCGTAATCGACTCCGCAAAGCTCCTCGTCGGTTCTGCCTACATACCTTCTTTCAAGATTTCCGGGTGTCGCACCATGTCTGATTAAAACAACTTTCAGCATATCTCCTCCTTGCAATCAGCCTGTCAGGCTGATAACCGCCTCGCCGAGCGCTGCTCCGAGTGCAATCCACAGCTCACACAATGAAAGAAAATATCCCGCAAGGTCTCCTGTTATTCCTCCGAAGTTCCTGTAAGACATCACCCTGTAGTAAACGAAACATGCAAGTGCCGACACAACGCAGATTATTCCGACCGTTTCGCCAAAGGCCGCCATCACACTCGCCGATGCAAGAACCCCCACCGTCAGAACTATCGTACAGGTTCTTTTCTTTGAAGCATCTCTGAACGCCGCTGCAGTACCCGAAGCGGTTGCACCCTTGAAATTAACAACCGAGAAACCGCTTAACGACCTTGAGAGTACGTATCCCACTGCCACGATCAGAACCGACTTCGCTGAAAGTGCCGAAAAGGCACCAACGTAGAGAACATAGTAGACAGTTGTTTTTATTACTGCAAATGCACCGGCATTTGAATCCTTTAAAATCTCGAGTCTTCGCTCACGAGTCTGCCAGGACGAGATTGCATCTGTCGTGTCACAAAATCCGTCCATGTGAATACCGCCTGTGATAAGGGTCGGGATAACTGCTGCCACGCAGGCGAAGAAAAGCTTCGGAAGTCCGAGCAGTCCCGACACGAACATCCACAGCCAGCTTACCGCCCCGATTACCGCCCCGACCGAAGGGAACCAGCAGATGGCATATTTCATGTTTTTCTCGCTCCACTCAGTGCGTGGCGCCGGTATTTTTGAATACATCGCAAATGCGATAAAAAGTGATTTAAAAATGTGCATGTCCTCTCCCTGCCGACAGCTATCTTCCTTTCGTGCTTTGCCGCAGTCTGACGGATTTTTGCGGACTTCACGTCATTCGCTACTGAAGCGGTTTATACTCTTCGATGTTTATTCCGCCGAATGTCGGCATGTCATAGTAAATACGCACTGTCATGTCGAGAAGCGGCATGAGTGCAGCCGCACCGGTTCCTTCGCCGAGAGCCATGTTTGCCATGATGGGAGCCTGAAGCGAAAGCTCCTTTAGAATCATCACGGCTGCCGGTTCTGCCGACGAATGTGATGCAAGCATGTAGTCCTTCGCTGCCGGAGCAAGTCGTGCCGCAAGAAGTGCCGCCACTGATGCAATAAGACCGTCAACCACCATTGTCACACGATAGAGTGCACCGCCAAGAAACATTCCGCACATTGCCGCAATATCAAAACCGCCGACACATGAAAGAATGTCAATGGGATCCTCAGGATCCGGTGAATGATGTTCGATTGCTCTTCTGATAACTTCTGTCTTGTGCTTAATACCTTCTGTTGACAGACCGGCGCCCTTCCCTGTTACGATAGCCGGATCCACGTCCAGCAGCACTGACGTTACAGCAGAGCTTGTTGTCGTGTTTCCGATTCCCATCTCTCCCGTTGCAATCAGATTGTAACCCTTATCCTTCAGCTCCTTAACTATCCTGACACCCTCAAGGATTGTCTTCTCGGCTTCTTCACGCGTCATTGCACGCTCATGTGCAAAGTTTTTCGTACCGCTTGCGCACTTTCTGACGCTGACGCCCTCTGCCTCGGTGAGCATTCCTACATCGTAGACGAAGACATCGGCGCCGGCACACTTTGCCATGATAGCGACCGAAGAATCGCCCCTCGTCATGTTTCCTGCCACGATTGCAGTGACTTCGCTGCCCGTCTGCGTGACACCCTCTTCAACGACACCGTTGTCGGCACAGGCAACTGCCACACACTTTTTTGCGATGTCGACCAGATTCGTCCTCTGGATACCGCCGATTTTTACAAGTGCATCCTCGAAAAGTCCCATCCCGTGAAGGGGCTTTGCGATTGAATCCCATTTCTTTTTTACAGCCGTCATTGCCTGCCCGTCAGCAGGTGTGATGGCACTGATAACTTCATGTAATTCCATTTTTCCTTGCTTTCCTGTGTCTTGCCGCTTCTGAAGTACCTTCCCGTATCCGTTTGCTTCCTTGCGTTTTGCCGCTTCTAATGTACCTTCTCGTCTCCGATTGCTTTCCTGTGTCTTCCCGCTTCTAATGTACCTTCTCGTCTCCGATTGGTGTCAGATCGGCAAGCTCCGCCTTTTTAAGCACCGCAATGACTTCATCGTAATTTGCCGGATCGTGGGGGAATGTACAGCCCGAGCAATCCTTCAGCCGCTTTCCTCTCTTCACAAAGTACGTCGGATTTCCGGGGCACTCTAAAAAGTATAGCGGACAATAGCAGAATTTGCAATTCTGTTCAGCCATTCCGTGACAGGGATAGTACCGGCACGCTTCATTTGCATAAAATCTGTCACTGTTTTCCATTGCTGTCTCCATTATATCTTATTTGCCAAAAAATGTCCTGCAGGCTTTTGTTCCCGGTCTCAGACTCAGCTGATGTAACTTGTATCTATCTTTACCGCGTGACTCTCTTTTCCTGACTCCGCTCTCTCAGCAACCGCCTGATCGACAAGTGCCTCCATGCTGCCATCCCGAATCATTGCAAACACATCAGTTTTTGGATCAGCCTTAAGTCTTTTGAACAGTGCCAGACCAAGAGATGCTGAAAGCTCGGTCGTTTCCTTATCATCAATTTTTTTATAGTATATTCCAATGATTCTCTTCAATGTAGCATTGGGTTTCTCCATCAGCTCACGAATCCGCTCTTCATCAGACTTTTCTCCGAATGCAAATTCACATCCGTCACCGGATTTTTCACGAAGCTGCGCTGAGTAATTAAGCGGAACGGGGTAACCGTCCTTCTGTCGCACCTCCTGAGAAGCATAATCAACAAAATCTTCCTTTTCAAGGCTGTCAACAATCCTGTCAGGTGAGATCTCATTCATGTACTTCTGCAGCATCCTTGTTCTTTGCACGCATGCCTCAAGTTCTGTTTCTCCAACCACTCCTGAAAGACTACCGCGAAGCATTTCCTCAGAAACACCGAGGATCTTTTGGCGGAATTCCTTTGTAACGCATGGAAATGCCTTGTCAAAGAACAGTACGGGCATCGCAGGACTTGTATTCTGATAGTAGAGTTTCCCTTGGGTTTCGGTTCCCGGCACCACCAGCAGTGTATCCAACAGGTCAGTTGTATCTGCGCTTGCCGACGACTCAAACACCTTGTCTGTCTGCCTGAATGACGAGTCATTATCGATTCCGATAAATCTCCCCTTGTCATCGACGAAGTAATTACCCCTGTGACGATCCACATGGCCGACAATAATATCAAGCGCTGCCATGTTCATGGCGCTCTGCATTGATTCTGCATTTCCTATATCGACAAACTTTGACAATAATAATGGAATCTGATCGAGCATTCTCTGGTCCGGCATCTTCTCTGAACTACGCATAAAATTGATCAGCATATTATATGCATTAAGCTGATCGTCCAGTACCATTCCTGCCCGCTCCTGTTCGCCGCAGTAAGCTTTTACCATGGTTGCCGGTGTTCCATCTGCCATCTCCATAAGCGACGCCTGTGCGCCGTCCTCGCTCTTTGCAAATGACGTTCCGACTACGGCACCAAATCCAAACAGCTTGTCAACCATCGATACGCCAACATCGCGGTACGCTGTGTCCATGTCGAGTTCGACGATGCCGCTTGGCGCTAACTTATGTCCCTGAAGCATTTCAGTGACTAAAAGTTCACCGCCTCTCGTTGAAGCCGCCGTTGTCAGATTAAACCTTGTCGAATGTTTTCCGGGCTTAAGCACCCTGTCTTCAGCCGGCGTCTTACCCTTTACCCTGTAGACGGTGTTTACTCCGCCCTGACCGAGTGTTTTGAGATCTGTCTCGCTGCCGACCTTAAGATATGATGTCATGTCAACATTATTTAAGATATCCTGAAGGCTCATTCCGTAGTAAGGAAGTGCGGGATCGCCGGGCTTCATGCTCCTGACCTGAGTCAGGATCCGATCCTGCAGTGCGACTGCGTACTCGCGAAGATTGTTGAGACGCACGTACTGATTCGCCGCGAAATGAAGAATGCCCTGATAAGCCGCTTCCTGTGTCCCTGCGCAGTACTCCATCAGTCCTGCCGTAGACGTGCGGATCTCCTTGATCCCGCTCTGAAGCTGACCGTGTGCGAGCGCAAACTGTTTTACGAGTGCTTCAGGTCCGTCAGACGCTGCCGGCATCTTCACCTGGAGAATGTCATTCTGGAATTTTCCAAGAAGTGCGGCATAGGATGCCACCTTTTCGTCACCCTTTACTGCATCAAAACCGGGAGCCCCCTTCAGTCTGTCTAAGAGAGAAAGACTCCTGTCAAATTTAACGAAACGATCAAGCGCCTCAAGGCGTCTTGTCTTCTCGAAGGGATACTCACCCTTTACAGTCTCCTTTGCTTTCTGTGTCTCAGAGGCAAAGAATCCGTCAAAGGCATCTTCTGCAGCCTTCTTTTCCTTGTCGAGGGTTCTCTCGGTCGCTTCGCCAAGATCAAGCTCTCCCATCTTCTTATCTGCATCCGTGAGCATTTCCGTGAAGTGCCTGATAAACTCGGTTGTGGCTCTTGCCCTTATGTAGAGAGCCTTTACCTGCTCAACCTCCGCCTTATCAAGATAAGGTATCATCGCAGGAGTCATGAAAAGATTTCTGACTATGTCGTGCAGCTCCTGGGCCGTAGCATAGACATCAATGCATTGTCCCGCGATCGCTCCAAGCTTTGTCATGTCGTACTTTCCATTAGGAAAATGCTGATTGACAAATGCCTCAACCTCGCTCTGTTTCTGATCGATCTTCGGCATCTCCGCATGAAATGCATCAATCTTCTTCTGTGCAAGCTCATCCTCATCGATCACCTTCTTTTCGGCAACCGTTACGACCTGTCCGCTTGCATCCTTCACCTTTTTTTCAGGAATGTAGCCGGCCTTGATAACGCAGAGATTTGCCGCTGACTCAAACACCTTGTCGAAGGTCAGGCTTGGATCGGTCTGTCCCACTCCGTGGTGAAGAAGCTGAACTCTTGTCATGAAAGAAGCTACAGATGAAAAAGAATATACCTGCTTATCATCAAATGACTTCCGGTCTTTATATGCCTGATCTCCTGCTCTGAAACGATTTCTTAAGAGTTCCATCATCGACAGTTCTTTTTCATCCGCTGTCAGTGATGCGCGATCGATCCCCGCCTGCTCAAGAACTACATCGGAAAGCTTCTTTTCCGATATCTTACTGTCGTCCATCGAGATCTTCCAGCGTTTTTCTATGAACGAACCGTGAGCGACATCTGCTGCCTTTCCAGTCAGAAGGTACTCGATGGCAGCCTCAGCTGCATCAGCCAGCATCCTTGCTGCCCTCTGCTCTGCTTCATCTCTTTTTGCAAGATAGTGATCAACAGCCTTCTTTCTCTCCATGCGCTCTGCAAGTGTCTCACTGTCATCATCCTCACCTTCAAACTCACTTCCCTGAAATGCCGCTCCTGTTAATGCGATTTTCTCTTTCTCATATCTTGAGAGCGTCTGAAGCGCTCCTGCCGCCTCTAAAAAGATCCTGTCAATTAACTCTTTATTTGAGTGATATCTTACCATATGGGATCTGGTCGATCCGCTGTCAACCATATCCTTCATTCTCTTAAGCTGATCTGCATCCGCATGTGTAAGAGCCAGCTTCTTCCCGACAGCAGCCTCACCGGCCTGGCGCATCTTATCATCCTGCTCTGCGAGTCTGTCCTTCGCTGCTTTTTGTTTTGCAAGATGTTCACACGCGATCTGGCCCTCGGAAAAGAGCGGGTCCTCGTTAAAACGTCTGTACTGTTCTATCGCGAGCGGAAGGTGCTTTTTAGCTTCCTTCACATCAAGCTTTGACACCTGCTTTCCCATTCTTGTAACGCCGCTTGCCGCAAACCATGTGTCGATCACATCTCTCAGAGTCTCAAGCTTTCTCTCCTGGTACTCACGCTTTGAAGGAATGTCACTTAAGCCGACTTTACTGTACTTGTCGTAATAACGGCAAAGATTCACTATCTCGTCTTTGTCGATACCGACACCATCCTTTACGTCAAATTCGTGGCCGGTAAGCGATTCAAACGCTGCAACCGGGGCACTCATTGCTGCAGTGTCCCTCATGGTCTCAAGTACTTCACCTGCTGCCTGCTTCTCGATCGGATAGTACTCCCCGCCGCTTCTCTCAAGTGCATCGGCTTCCTGATCGGACTTTTTCTTCTTGTCTGACAACCTGAGTTTTCGAAGCTTGTCATGCTTTTTATATACAGGTTCCTGCATCTCAGGACCTGCCGGCATAAAGCCCTTTACTGATGCCGTACTGAAAAAAGTTGTAGTGTAAAGACTGTTTACCTGGCTCGTTGCCTCCACAACGCTCTCATGTGCCTGGTCGATCACTGTCTCAAGCGTTTCCTCACTGAGGTACTGTTCAGATAAACCTGTCATTATGTCAGTCTGTGCTGTCTTCTGCTTTTTTGAATAAACCGAACCACCCATATCAGTTTCCTCCTTAACCTACAGATTCACATTAAGATAAGCAAAACATTCCTTTTCGCGCTTTGCCGTCGGAATGACCTTCCTTACAAGCTCCGCCGAGAGCTCATTTACTGTTGAAATGAAAAGCCTTTTTGCATTCGGATACTTTTTCTCAAGTCTGTCGATGCATGAGAGCATCATCTCCATCAGGCCCAGTCTGCTCACAGACCAGACAAGTTTTATTTCTATGTCCTCTCCGTCATCGCTCGAAACGAGAAATGCTCCGACAACGCTGTCCTTTTCACTGCAGATGAGACTCAGCTCATCGTCGTATTCACTCAAAACAAACGGTCTTGGGATAGGAACCCCTCGCTCATCTGCCCGCATTTTTGCAAGCATCTCATTAATCTGCCGTGTCCTTGCATCCTTGAGGACTGTACAGTTTTTATCATCGTGCTTTGCCGTTCTCACGGGACTCTTAAACACATCATCGCAGTCTGCGAATAAGAGGCTCCCGTCTCTTACACTGATCTCAAAATCAAGTTCCTCAAATGCCCTGAAAACTGCTAAAAGACTTCCATCCTCTTCATCATTGTTAAATTCCGGAAGCGGAAATGATGCATAGATTCCAAGATACTCTCCACGCCTTGCGAGTGTGTCGGTCATGGCGCGAAGAAAGTTCACTGCAAATCCCCTGCCGATGTATTCTCTTCTCGCGCAGAGCCAGATAATCCGCACACCTTCTTCAGATGCCTGCGTGATGCCAATACCGTACAATATGTCATCGCAGTAATCAGTCAGTGCCAGGCAGGAAAAGCGGCCACTGTCAAGCTCTGCCATATACTCCTCCGGGATCAGCCCCGGCAGTTGATGATAATCGTTCTCTTTAAGCAATACGAGTTCCATGTCTTCCTCCCTTGCAGTAAAGTATACTTGCTGTCACCTTTTTCATTATCTGCTTATGATCGCAAAGTACGATCTCTCTGTTATGAATTATCTCATAGTGGTCATCAGTCATCAATAAGATTTGGAAAGATTTTAGGAGAACTTTATAAAAGACGGAAAATCGGTTTAATCTAATCAGAATTTCATGGTTGACAAATCAAAACAATGGTTGTAGAATATCGTTGCTGTCGAAAGGACGGTATGTGCATGTAGCTCAGCTGGATAGAGCGTCTGGCTACGGACCAGAAGGTCGCGTGTTCGAATCATGTCATGCACGTGTTGAGGCTGTTACGCAAGGTAACAGCCTTTTTCATTTTTACAATGTTCGTATTTACAAACAGATGTTTGTGTGCTACAATGCGTATACCAAACATCTGTTCTTTTTTGTAATGGAGCTGAATATGAACTACAAAGACAGTCCGATCCATGCACTCGCGGCATTTAATCCCGAAGGACGCGTGGTTCCAAGATACTTCAGAATTGAGACAGCTGACCACAGGCAGCACACAATAACAGTCTCCCGCGTCATCACGTCAGAGATTGAGACTTTCTGCGGATTTCACAGGATCCATTACTTCTGCGAAGCTTTCGAAAGAGGCAGACAGCCCTTTTTCTGTGAACTCTACTTCACCAAAGAGACAAGTAAATGGGTTCTCGGAGACTGCTCACCATCGGCGTAAGGAAACTGTTGCAATGTCAGGTGCAAACGTGAGATACTGTAGTTATTACAGATGATCTGAAAGCAAAGGAAACAATGGAACAGCGAATTATCTTTCATGTCGATGTGAATAATGCATTTCTGAGCTGGGAAGCAGCGTACCGCCTTAAGTACCTCGGTGAGACTCTCGATCTTCGCACAGTTCCTTCTGCTGTCTCCGGGAGTAAGGAACAGCGTCACGGTATAATTCTTGCAAAGTCTGCCCCTGCGAAGCTCTACAAGGTAAAAACTGCTGAAACCGTGGGAGAGGCACTGAAGAAGTGCCCCGACCTTATTCTGGTGCCGCCAAGGTACAGTCTCTACGAGAAGTGCTCACAGGCTTTCATGGATCTTCTGCGGGAGTACTCTGACCTCGTTGAGCCCTACTCCATCGACGAGGCGTTCGTCGACATGACGGGATGCACCAGGATTCATGGGACACCTGTTTCAACTGCACATGTTATAAAGGACAGGATCCGTGACGAGCTCGGATTTACGGTCAACATCGGTGTGTCTGAGAACAAGCTTCTTGCCAAGATGGCATCAGATTTCACAAAGGGTGACAAGGTTCACACGCTTTTTAAGGATGAAGTACCTGAAAAGATGTGGCCTCTTCCGGTGAGTGACCTGTTCTTCGTCGGAAGAGCTACCACTGCAAAGCTGAAGAAGCTCGGGATCAGCACCATCGGTGAACTTGCTGCAGCTGATCCGTCAATTCTTCGTGACCATTTCGGTAAAAATTCAGAGATCCTCTATGCCTATGCACATGGTGATGATCCCACACCTGTTGTAAAGACTCCGAGAGAAAACAAAGGCTACGGGAACAGCGTTACGATCGATCACGATGTAACAGATGCCGATGAGGCAAAGAACGTGCTGCTTTCACTCTGCGAAACAGTGGGGGCACGTTTGAGAAAGGATAACGTCTCTGCAGGAACTCTGTCCGTTTCAATAAAAGACTGCTTCCTTGAGAGCAACAGCCATCAGATGACTCTTCCAAGTGCCACCTGCGTGACAACAGAGCTCTATCATTATTCCTGCAAACTTTTTGACGAGCTGTGGAATGGTTCGCCAATCAGGCAGCTTGGCGTCCACACTTCAAAGGTCACTCAGGAAACTTCCCGTCAGCTAAGCCTCTTTGATTCCTACGACTACGTAAAACAGTCTGAAGTCGAAAAGAGCATCGATGCAATCAGAGACCGTTTCGGACGCGATATGGTAATGCGTGCGAGCCTTCTAAAATCACCTGTCGATCACATGGCCGGCGGAATCAAAAGAGAAAAGTTCGACTAGTAACCGGAACTCGCCACAGGGACGGTTCATCTGTAAAAAAAACAATACGATTGTTGCAAAAGTCCTATGACAAATGTTATAGTATCAACAAAAGTCATAGGACTTTTGTTTGCAGAGGGTGTTATGTATAGAGAAATAACTGATGAGTTAGTGAAGCCTCACACGACTAAAGTCGCGTGCTTCCTAAAGGTGTCTTGCAACACCTGCTCGCTTTAGGCGAGCGGACTGCGTTTCTACCATACGGCTAAAACTCAGTATTTTATATCTATGCAGATATAAGTACCGCATTTAAGCTAACTAAGGTAGAGAACGTGCAGGTGCTTCTCTTACTGCATTGAGGAACTTTAGCCTCAATAAGCAACCTTGAACTCTCATTCAGGGATTTTAAGATTTCACGTATGAAATATCTTGCACCTATATTATAGGACGCAGATAAATCGCAGTTATAAGTTTTTCCGTTTTGGAATTTACACAATTCGTATGTGTTAAACCCACCATCTTTTCCTCGGAGAATATCACCACTGCCATCGTAGGCGAGTTTGCTGGTTCCCCACGCATTTATATGGCTGATACGCATTCTCATCCGGTGAGTCTTATTTGTTACGATAGACTGTACTTCCTGACTGCGCCATAAATGCAGTTTCTGTTTCTTGGAACCGCGTATTTTACCATTGCGGTCGAGATGCTCAAACACTATAACGTCAGCATTATATAGAACTGCTATATCAGTTATGTATTTAGCGGTCTTAACCGCAATATCGTGGTTAATACCTTTCGCTTTAGCCCATAACTTCGGAGTTTTATAATTACCGTTCTGCTGTGCCTTTTTGATACGGTTAATGCTATGTGTTAAATGGTCTGTTTCTTTGGAAAGTTTACAAAAATGTCTTCCAAGA
>JAZLIL010000153.1:0-2932 GCA_045617405.1 Lachnospiraceae bacterium
CGGTGACTACAGAACCTGACAGTATGCACAATCCACACTTTCCGGAGGATAGTGTGAAAGAAAGCCGCCCTTTTATTGCAGTGTGTGCCATAAACAAAAAGGCGGCGGAATGGAGATTAACATGGAAGATATGAATAACATTTCAGTAGCACAGAGAGCGGAAGTCCTTATTCACGCACTTCCCTACATCAAACAGTACTATAGCAAGATTATTGTTGTTAAGTACGGTGGGAATGCAATGCAGTCCGAGGAGCTTAAGAATGCGGTAATGAATGACATTGTTCTTCTAAGCTTCATTGGTATCAAGGTCGTTCTTGTTCATGGCGGCGGTCCCGAGATTTCGGAGATGCTTAAGAGAATCGGTAAGAAGAGCGAGTTTGTCAACGGACTGCGTGTTACGGATAAGGAAACGGCTGAGATTGCCCAGATGGTCCTTGCCGGAAAAATCAACAAGAGTCTTGTCGGGCTTATTGAGAGCATCGGAGGAAGCGCAATAGGTCTTTCGGGAATGGACGGCCACATGATTACGGCATGTCCCCTTGACGAGAAGCTTGGCTTTGTAGGTGATGTGACAGATGTCAATCCGAAGCCTATTCTCGATGTGCTTGAGAAGGGTTATATTCCCGTTATCTCAACTGTCGGTTACGATAAAGAAGAGAACTGCTACAACATCAATGCAGACACGGCAGCAGCCAAGATTGCGGCAGCACTCCATGCAGAGAGCCTTATTTCTATGACTGACATCGATGGCATCCTTCGTGATGTGAACGATCCGAAGTCACTGATTCCGGTAATCAACGTAAGCGAGGCACCTCAGCTTATGCATGAGGGCATCATTTCCGGAGGAATGATTCCGAAAATCGAGTGTTGTATCGAAGCAATCAGGCAGGGTGTCAAGAAGGTGTTCATAATCAACGGAACGATTCCTCACTCGATTCTGATAGAGACACTTACAGATGAAGGAATCGGCACCATGTTCTGTTAGTATTGCGGGCGGTAAGCCGGTTGCTCAACCGGCAGTCAGGCTCGAGACGGGAGGATTACAATGGGTATAATAGATGATGATAAAAAATATATAGCAAATTCTTACGGACGTTTCGACCTCCTTTTGGAGAGGGGCGAGGCAGGAGCACTGTTTGACGATGCCGGAAAGAAATATATCGATCTGGGATCTGGAATCGCGGTCAATACATTCGGAAATGCCGATCCTTTATGGAAGGATGCCGTTATCGCCCAGATTAATACGATGTCGCATGTTTCGAATCTCTACTACAGTGAGCCGCAGGTGAAGCTTGCAAAGATGCTTTGTGAAAAGACGGGGATGAAGAAGGTGTTCTTCTCGAACTCCGGTGCGGAAGCAAACGAATGCGCCATCAAGGTTGCAAGAAAGTATTCTTCGGACAAGTACGGTGATGACAGAAATGTTATCATTACGTTAAAGAACAGCTTCCACGGACGTACGATCACAACGCTTGCCGCAACAGGGCAGGACGGTTTTCACACAAGCTTCGGGCCTTTCCCGGGCGGATTTGTCTACGCCGAGGCAAACAATCTCGAGGATGTTAAAAAGCTCGTTTCCGAAAACAACTGCTGTGCGATCATGATGGAGCTTGTTCAGGGCGAGGGCGGTGTTATCGCACTCGATAAGGATTTTGTAAAGGGCTGCGAGGCAATCTGCAAAGAGAAGGACATGTGCCTTGTGATAGATGAGGTTCAGACAGGAAACGGCAGGACGGGCAGTTTATATGCATACATGCACTACGGCATCGAGCCCGATATCGTATCGACGGCAAAGGGACTTGCGGGAGGTCTTCCTCTCGGAGCAACCATGATGGGAGAGAAGTGCGCGTCTGTTCTTACAGCCGGTACACACGGGTCGACTTTCGGCGGCAATCCCATCTGCTGCGCGGGAGCACTAAGTGTTCTTGGCCGCCTCGATGATGAACTGATGGCAGAGGTTAAAAAGAAGAGCGCGTACGTCTTCTCGGCACTTACCGGTGCGAAGGGCGTCAAAAGCGTTTCGGGGCTTGGCCTCATGATTGGTATCGAGATTGAAAAGGAAGCAAAGGACGTTGTAAATGCACTTTTTGAGAAGGGGATAATAGTTCTTACGGCAAAGAAGAAGCTGCGTCTTCTTCCACCTTTAAACATCGCGTTTGCCGATCTTGAAAAGGCTGTAGGAGCGATAAAGGAAGAACTTGCAAAATAGGAAAGAGTTCGGTTACAATCATGATATACATCATCGGGTGCAGATCTTATGAAGATAAAGCCCGGACACAAGAGCAGGAGAATAAACATGGAAAATTTACTTAAACTTTCAGACCTTACATCTGAGGAGATTACTGAAATCTTAAACCTTGCCGATCAGCTCAAGTACGAGAAGAAGCACGGTATCTGCAAGAAGTACCTCGAGGGAAAAACACTTGGAATGATTTTCACAAAGTCATCAACACGTACAAGAGTATCATTTGAGGCGGGAATGTACCAGCTAGGCGGTGTCGGGCTCTTCCTCAGCGGAAATGATCTTCAGATCGGACGCGGCGAACCCATTGAGGATACCGCACGTGTTCTTTCACGTTACATTGATGGCATTATGATCAGAACCTTTGCACAGGATGACGTCGAGAATCTTGCAAAGTATGCCGATATTCCGATTATCAACGGTCTCACCGATTATGCCCATCCCTGCCAGGTCCTTGCGGATCTGATGACGATACGTGAGTATAAGAAGACACTTTCGGGTCTTAAGCTGTGCTTTATCGGTGACGGAAACAATATGGCGAATTCACTCATGGTCGGTGCAATAAAGACAGGAATGGAATTCTCAATTGCCTGTCCGTCAGATTATCAGCCTGACGAAGCACTCATGAAGTGGGCGAGCGAAAACGGAAAGTTCACATGCACGACAAGTGTAGTAGAAGCAGCAAAGGAT
>JAZLIL010000154.1:0-13210 GCA_045617405.1 Lachnospiraceae bacterium
AACTTGACGTAGCCCGCTACGCCTGCGTTTTTCTTCTTTGCAGAACGAAAATTCATTCTGCGTTTTTGGTCCAGTTAATTTTTGGACGCTGCACTAGTTCAGCAGATTAATCAGTGCCGCCCTTGCATCTGTTGCTTCCGCAGCACGTTTATTCTCTTCTTTTATCGAAAGGTATATCTCTTTTCTGTAAACAGGTACGGTCTTCGGGGCGCTGATTCCGATTTTTACCTGATCACCCTTGATGTCGAGAATACTCAGTTCGATGTCCTCCCCGATGATAATGGACTCATTGATTCTTCTTGATAAAGCAAGCATCCCTAGCCCTCCTTCCTGTTCTTTAAGATGTCAAATATCTGATAGCGTACATGATAGTCCTCATTTTCAACTATGAGCTGACATCCTTTGAGTGTATCGGCATTAATGATAATCGGAGCCTTCATGTTGGCTGTCATCTTCGTTACGTCTGCGGGAACGGTCACGGTCACGAGTACCGAAAGGTTCTCATCATTCAGCTCCCCAAGTCCCGAAAGCAGCTCGTCCTCTACGGTTGGATTGTAATCCGGCATTACAAGAGTAGGAATGATAACGGGAATAGAAAGAGCCGGTTCATCGCAAGACTGAAGCCACCTTATAGTCCGCCCTTCCTTTTCAATATCATAGAGAAGCGTGAATCTCTTAAGCTCGGGAAACCCGAGAATACCGCTGTCAAAGATGATCATATTCTTCTCTTCCATTTCAATTTCACCAAAGTACTTTGTCTTTACTAACATGTCCGCCATCCTTTCCATATATCCGTTTTGACATTTCTTCGCCGCCTGTTTTCAGGTCCTAAGATTCAGGCGCCCGTTCTTTTAACACACTATCTCAGATAATCAAGCAGTGTTGCCTGTGCGACTGTCGCCGCTGCCGAAAGCGATGCATTGTAGATTGTTTCCATTGCGTTGTAGTTTACGATTGTCTCAACCATGTCAGCATCCTCATTGCTGCTCAGAAGGTCCGTGAAATCTGTCTTCTGATACTTGAGCCTGTTCTCTGTGAGTTCGAGTCTCGCATATCTCGTTCCGATGTCTGCAAGCGCCTCGTTGACGACATCCTCCTGATTTTCAAATTCCGTGAGTCCGCGCTCAAAAGTCTTTCTCATCATCGAATCCTTAAGCTTAAGTTCCGTCTCAAGAATCTCAAGCGCCTTGTTAAGCTGATTTATCTGTTCTTCTTCAAGGTTTCTGTCTTCAAGCAGCTTGCTGATGTACGCCACCTTGTCATTGACCTCATTTACAGTCGAAATTGCCTTTTCAATGTCATCTATTTCTCTCGTGCAGTCATGCTGAAAGGCATCACGCCCCTGAACATTGATCTTTATTGTCTGATTGAAGTTGACCTCGTAGGATATGGGCTGATCCTCATTAATATAGCGGATAGCACTTTCAAGTCTTTCATCTTCATCCTCGATCTTCATATCCTCAACAACGCAGTCAAAGTAGTGCTCGGGTCTCAGCTCATTCTTTTCAAACTCAGTCTTGGCATACTGTACCATGAATTTTGCATCCTTGTGAGACTTGTAAAATTCCTCTCCGAAGATTACTTCGCCTGTGTCTGAAATGAAATGAATTGCATCGTCTTCCGGCATGTAGGCATCGGCCATATCCGATGTGAAAATCTCCATGGAGGAAGAATCGTATTCATCGTCGAACAGCATGTTGCCGTCATCGTCGTATACATAATTTCCCATCTCGTCAAGCTCAGGAATTCCAAGGAATGCCACGCCCTCGTTGTCAGGGTCATCGGGGGATAGAAGATTGTTGTAAGAAAGCCTCAACCTGTAGATTGTCCTCTCCTCAGCTCTCGAGGTAAAGTCGTAATCATCGAGATTGTCCGCCGTGAGCTCATTTATATCAAGATTGCCGGTAATCTTAATCTCGATTCTGATGTCATCAAACGATGCCGGCTCTGTAATGGTGTACCTTAAGTCGTGCGAATCTTCACCGAAAACCAGACTTGTGTCGGTCTTGTAGCCCGTAAACAGGTACCGTCCCGCGTAATTTGCATTTCCCTCCTGAAGGATCTGCTGCTTATACTCAGCCATGTTTTCGAGAATCGAATTTCTGTCATCCTCGTTGAGCGTGTCATTTGCGCCCTGAACGCAGAAAGTGTGCAGCGACGTAACAATCTGACTTGTCGTCCGGAGTGCGCTCTCAGTTGATTCCATCCAGCTTAATGCATCGGGGATGTTCTTATCCGTGTACTGCGTAAGTTCAGTCAGATTTGTACGAAGCTTCAGGGCTCTTACCGCAATAATCGGATCATCGGAAGGCCTCTGAATTTTCAGTCCCGTCGAGTACTGCTCATCAAGGGCATTAAGACGCCTCTTGTTTCCGCTTATGTTGTAGAGCAGACTGTTTGACATCATCTTATTGGTAATTCTCATAAATACCTCCCATGCGAAAAAGCAAAGCCGATATCAGGTCGCCATGTAATTAATCAGCCGGTCAAAAATCTCGTCCATTACAGAAACGACCTTGGCCGAAAGGTTGTAAGTATTCTGGAAACGCATAAGGTTCATGGCCTCCTCCTCAGTGTCTACACCGGAGACTGACAGTCTCTGGTTCTCTATTGCCGAGAGGATGTTGTCCTGGTTTGTACAGAAATTCCTCGATTTTGCAGCATCGACACCAAGCTCCGCAATCATTGCCTGCATGAATGCCGACGGTGTACCCTGCCGGAACATTTTGTTATCTTCCTTCAGCCTTAAATACTCAAGAGCGAGGTCATTGTTCTCACGTCCCTGAACAATATCCGTCGCTGTAACAACCTTCGACGGATCGGCCATAATCTTTTTGTTGATGTTGAAATTCGATGCCTGAAGCTT
Organism: Lachnospiraceae bacterium; assembly: GCA_045617405.1. Lineage (GTDB taxonomy): Bacteria > Bacillota > Clostridia > Lachnospirales > Lachnospiraceae > JAZLIL01. The sequence continues at coordinate 2,867 of JAZLIL010000154.1, forward strand.
GTAATAGGATGCGTAATGCCTGTTCTCGTCATCGGGATCGGGATCCCCGTAGTAAAGTCCGGTTTTTGTCGACATCAGAATCCCTTCGTCCACTTCATCCTCTGTCCTTGCGAAAATGTAATTTTCACCGGTAAGCGGATTGTTGGCGTTAAAATAGTCAAGCCCCTTCTCATTGTTTAAGTCAGCGCCGGAAGTGTGAAGGTTGTTAAAGCTTTCCGAAAAAACTCTTGCAAATTCATTTAACTGCTGCTGGTAATACGCAATTCCCTTGAAGGCAATCTTGTCGCCTACTCTGACATCAATCTCATCACAGTCCTTTTTCAGTTCTTCGTCAAGTGCAAAGGTTACCTGATAGTCGCCTGTGTCCTCATCCTGCGTTATATAAAAACCGTTGTAGGTGTACTGGCGGCTGCCGATCATTATGAGTCCCTGCTCTGCCATGTGAACCTGCTCAAGCTTCTCAATGGATGTATTTGTAACGGTAATCTCGGTATCGCCCTCGCTTCCCGTCATGACGCCGTTGAAATTAACGTTGTTGTTTCCATCTCTGATTTCAAGAAGCGAAGCAAGCTTGCCGCCAAAGAAGGCTGCAGGGAAACCCTGTCCCGATTCCCACTGCACATCGTAAAGCCCGTCAACGTCTGCCTGATTGATGCCCTGATTTCTCGGAACCACCACAAGCTCTTCCGTATAGTAGGTGTCAACGATGTTGTGATCGCCAAGCTTAACGACGTAGTTGTGAACATTCAGAATTCCGTCGCCCATAGGCGTTTCTTCAACACTGATTTCTGATATGTTGGAAAGCTTATCGACGAGAAGTGCCCTCGCATCACGAAGGTCATTTGCCCATCCGCCGTTGACTTCGAGAGTGTTTATCTGCTTGTTAAGGCCCGCGATCTGCTTTGCAAGTGAATTGATGCTCTCGACCTGAATCCTGACTTCAAAATTGACATTCTCCTGAACCTGGGAAAGGTTGTTTGAAATTGAACTCATCATCTCTGTAAATGACTGTGCGTAGTTATTGAACTGCGTTCTTACGGTCAGATTTGCGGGATCCTTTGAGAGCTCCTGAAGAGTGTCGTACATGTTATTAAAGGTTGTGTTGAAACCGTCAAGCTGAATCTCGTTAAGATAATCCTCGATTGAATCCAGATAGTACTCCTGGGCCGTGTAATAGCCCGACTTTGTGTTGTTCGTCCTGTACTTGATGTCGTAGTAATCGCTTCTCTCCTGCGATACTTCGGATACACTGACACCCGTTCCGATCATGCCCCAGGTTCCGTTTGCAGGAAGCGCCTTGGATGCCTTGAAATTGGCTGTCTGCCTGCTGTAGCCTTCAGTCTGGGCGTTGGAAACGTTGTGCGCCGTCGTGTTGATTCCGACGTTTGCACCGTAGAGTCCCGATTTTCCAATGTTGAGTCCGAAGAATGTACTTGACGACATGTGAACACCTCTCTGAATGCTTTCCGATAATCACGTCCGATATTACTACCGGCAATTCTCTATCGTCTATATCGGACGAAATAACGCAAAGCAAAACCCCAAACCGAATCTTTTACATTCTTGTCAGAAGTGTTTCAAGCATCTCGTTAACGACTGTGATGTACCTTGATGCCGCATTGTATGAATGCTGGTACTGGATAAGATAGGCAAGCTCTTCATCCGATGAGGTTCCGTGCTTCGACTGACGCTGTTCCTCTACACTGTTAACCATGTTTTCCTGATTCGAAGCAATTGTATTGTACTCATCGCCCCTCGTTCCAAGCTCGCCGATAAGAGCATTGTAGTACGCCTGAAAATTGTTGACCGTAAGTGCCTGCGGTGTAATCGAGGCAAAAGGCGCCTGCCAGGTCTCAAGAAGGTCTTCAATCATATCAATGTCGTAGTTCCTTGTTCCGTCATTTGCGATAATCGGAAGCTTTGATTTGTCCTGAAGAAGATCCTGATTGACAACAATCTCGCCGATTGTGTAGAGCGTGTAGTTCTTTCCTTCGCCCGACTCCTCGCCCTCGTCATCGTACTTGTAGGTCATGCCTTCCTCGCGGTAGATGAGCGCGCCTTCAACTACTGTTCCGTCCGCAAGGGTAATATCCTGCGCTTCAAAGTACCTCGGCGTATTGATTCTTGAGAACAGCTCCGTTCCCATTGTCGAATTCTCATCGACACCGACAGGTGCCTTCTCAACGTCGAGAATTCTGATAAGCGTGTCCTCCTCGTAGGTATAGGTTCCGCCATCCTCAGTGTCGATCGTTGTCCCTGCCGAAACCCAGACCTCCTTATGCGGGCAAAGCGCATCGTTGATTGCATTTACCACACCGTTTACAAGATTATCAAACTGTGCCTCGACAGTCATAATGATTGACGGAGCAACGTTTCTGTTGTAGTCGTTAAGATCACGGTTGAATTGTCCGATTGCTGCCGAGTACTTTTCCTCATCGAGGTCGCCGTTCATATCAAGGTAATCCTTCTCTTTCGGCTCAACCGGAATATCGGTGTACTTTCCGACTCTTGTTCCTCTTGCAATCAGAAGTCCCTTCAAGGATCCGATATCGGTTCCGGATTCCGTTGAAGGAACAGGAAGCATATCAAAAACAGGCATTGCACCAAGATGCTCCCAGGTCGGTATCAGAGCCCCGGCCATTGAATCGAGCACAGCATCGATTCCCTGTTCATTGTAGTACTGCGCTGCCGTCAGACTTGACATGTGCAGGCAATAGTCCTCGGTAATGGCCTTTGTTCCTTCAATCGAGACAACAACCTTTCCGTTCGGAATCTCTTCGTACTGTATCTTTGCCATGTGACCGAGCTCATCGAGAAGCGCATTTCTCTCATCACGAAGATCGTTCGCATGATCCTGCTTGTTGCTCTCGTAAAAGCAGATGTCAGCATTGAGATCGACGATTCTTTCGCTTATCTGATTTATTCTTTCAATATCCTTGGTGATCTGTGTGTTAAGATTTAACTGATAGTTGAGCATCTGCCCGGAAATCTGATCTGCTCTTTCAATGAAGCTTAAGGCCGTCTCTACCAGTGTTGCCTGAGCCACACGACTGTCAGGTTCCTTTGATATTTCCTGAAGAGCGACCCATATGTCTTCCATCGTGTCCTGAAACGCCACACCGTTGAGTTCGCCAAAAAGATTTTCTATTTCGTAGGATGCCTCATAAAGAGAATCGTAATAGCCCTGTCTTCCCGATTCGGTACGGTAGGTCTGATCGAGGAATCTGTCACGAACCTGGCGGACAATCTCTGTGCTTACACCGATACCTGCCTGCATCGTCTCGCTGTGAGTGTGACCGAGCGTGTTGTACGTCGTGTCCCTGGCTACAATCTGCTGGCGCACGTAGCCCTCAGTCTCGACGTTAGCAAGGTTATGTGAAGTTGTATTAATCGCATTCTGGCTGAAGAAAAGACCGGATGTACCGATACGGAAATCTGTAAATAACGACATAGCACTTCCTCACAGAGCTTTTCGATGAAAGCCTTCAAAATGCAATGCCCCCATACTGCCGCGAGTTTCTGCCCGCTGCCATACTTTTGCAGCAATTCCGCCTGCGGTATTTTTACTGCTTTGCGTCAAACGATCCGTAGCTGATGCCCGGATAATCAGGCTGTGAAGCATTGCGTGTGTAGTTGTTGCCCCTGGGCGCCATCCTTGAGCTTCTGATCAGGTTCATGTCGAATTCGATCATTTCCAGAGATTGTTCGATAAGTACTTTATTCCGTTTATTCAGAGTCGACAGCTTCTTTACCGTCGATGAAAGAGAATCGTGCAGCTTTGCAAGGGCCTTCTGCTCTTCCGGCTGCTTATTAAGAGCTGCTGTCAGTTCTTTAAGACCAAAGTGTTCTTCCTTAACCGCAAGGACTTCTTTTATATTATTAATGACCTCTTCTCTCCTACGCTCCAGTGAGCTCAACCTTCCGACTGTTTCCTGTTCGCTGTCGGTGATTTTTTGAAGAGCAGTGAGGTCATTATCAATAATCACTCTCGTCTTCTGTTCAGTTATGCCAAGCAACTCCTTATATATCTTATCCTCTTCGGATAAAACATTAATTAATTCCTGAACCAGGCTTGCCACATAGTCTCCTAAATGTCAAAGTAGTCGCTGATCATCTTGTCTGCAAGGTCGGAATCGCTTACGCCGAAGGTACCGTTTGCCATGGCTGCCTTAATCTCGGCGATTCTGTCCTCCCTGACTTCGGGAGCGGCATTGACTGCTGCCTTAACAGTCTGGATTTCCTTACCAATCTGAGAAATTTCAAGACGATCGCTTGTGTTTGTCTTGTCGATGCCGTAAAGCTTTTTGGTCTTGTTAGCCGCATACGCTCTGCTAACCTGATTAAGTGCATCAATCCTCATAGTATCACCTCAATATCCTTAAATAAAGTACTGTAACAAGTTCCATCCATTGAACTTCATCTACTTTATCGGACGGTTATCCACAATACTTAACTGTGATTTCAACAAAATGTGAAGAAAAACCGCTGTCTGTGAACCGCACTATATATGGCGCCGCATAGCTTGCCACGCTGCGGCACGCTATGCGGCGCCGCAAAAATCCTTTGGCGGCACATGGTCTGCCTCACTACAGCACGTTCTTCATGATGTCGCAAAAATCGAAGGTGGCAAAATAATCCTTCGGCTCCTCGGCACGTCTTATCAGCTTTACCGAACCGTCGGCGCACTTTAAAAGCTCGCTTGAGCGCAAAACCCCGTTGTAGTTATAACCCATTGAGAATCCGTGTGCTCCCGTATCGTGGATAACAACATAGTCACCGGGTTCAATCTTCGGGAGCATTCTGTCAATGGCAAATTTGTCGTTGTTCTCGCAAAGACAGCCCGTTACATCGTACTTCTCGGTTTCGGGCGCGTTCTCCTTGCCAAGGACTGTGATGTGATGGTAGGCTCCGTACATTGCAGGTCTCATGAGATTTGCACAGCAGGCATCGAGTCCGATGTACTCCTTGTAGATGTGTTTCTCATGAATTGCCTTTGATACAAGATGCCCATAGGGTGCAAGCATAAAACGTCCGAGCTCCGTGAAAATACTTACGCCGCCAAGTCCCTCAGGTACCATTATCTCCTCAAAGCAGCGCCTTATGCGCTCACCGATGAGCTTTATGTCACAGGGGGTCTGCTCGGGTCTGTAGGCAACTCCGATTCCGCCGGACAAATTAACATAGGAGACACCGATTCCGGTCTTCTTCTTTACTCTGACCGCCAGTTTAAAGAGGTCTGACGCAAGCATCGGATAGTAATCGTTAGTAACGGAACCGCTTACAAGGAACGAATGGATTCCGAACTTCTTCACGCCGAGCTCCTTAAGCTTTATGAACGACTCGCAGAGCTGTTCCTCGGTCATTCCGTACTTTGCATCACCGGGATTGTCCATTACTCCGTTCGAAACGGCATAAACTCCGCCGGGATTGAAACGGCAGAAAACCGCTTCCGGAACACCGCACTCCTTATCGAGAAAATCGACCATTGTCGCATCGTCAAGGTTGATAAAGCCGCCGAGACGCTTGCAGTACGAGAACTCTCCGTTCGGTGTGTCATTCGACGAGAACATAATGCTCTCATTTGAAAAACCGCACGCCTCGGCGAGCATGAGCTCCTGCCTTGTTGCGCAGTCAACACCAACGTTTTCCTCCTTAAGGATGTTTAATATAAACGGATTCGGAGTTGCCTTGACGGCAAAGTACTCCTTGAATCCCTTATTCCACGAGAATGCCTCATTTACACGCCTTGCGTTTTCTCTGATTCCGGTTTCGTCATAGATGTGAAACGGAGTCGGATACTTCTTCACGATCTCATCAACAAGTTCCTTTGTTACAAACGGCTTCTTTTCCTGCATTTTTACTCCTTTCGGCTGCCGATTCTGTTTTTTATCTCTGTAATGCCGGCAAGATCTTCCTTAATCAAGGTAGTTGATATGCCTTCTGTTCTCGGAAGATAAACAACCTCGCAGTAATCCTTCAGGAAGTCAAACTTCCCCTTCCAGTCATCGCCCATTACAAAGACATCTATGTCATTGTCGACTACGTCCTTAATTTTCTGTTCCCATGTATATTCCGGAATGACTTTGTCGACGTACTTAATCGACTCGAGGATGACCTTTCTGTCCTCATAGCAGTAGTACGCCTTCTTGCCCTTGACCGCATTGAACTCATCGCTTGAGAGCACGACGAGAAGATAGTCACCCATCTCCCGCGCGCGTCTGAGAAGGTTGATGTGACCAACATGCAAAAGATCAAAGGTTCCGTAAGTAATGACTTTTTTCATTTCGTCTCCATTTTTCATCTTGTGAATATTTATAACAACTTATTCATGATGTGTCAAGTGACAGTATCTTCTGCCTTTTTTCCCTCTTTCCGATGTGTAACAGGATCTTCTGTCTTTTTCCCTCTTTCGGATGTGTGACAGTATCTTCTGTCTTTTTCCCGCTTTCGGATGTGTGACAGTATCTTCTGTCTTTTCCCTCTTTCCGATAAGTGACAGTATCTTCTGTCATTTTACCTTCTTTGCCAGGCGTATGCCGTCCTCTTCAATCATGATGATTCTCTCCTTGAAAAGATGACCGCACGCGCGCTTGAACGCTGCCTTGCTCAAACTGAAGTACTCTGAGATTTCCCTTGCATCCGACCTGTCGTTGTACGGCAGAAATCCCCCCGCCTCTTTGAGCTTTTTGAGAATCGATTCCGAATCGGGTTCGAGCTGGACGTGCCCCACCGCGCGAAGTGAAAGCTCGAGTCTTCCGTCCGGCATCACGTTTGATACCCTCGCATGAACCGACTCATTGAGCTTTGGACTGCTTTGAAGCACTTTTTTCGGTATAAGTGCGCTGTAGCGACAGTCAACGGCCACAAATGCGCCGAACTCGTCGGAGATGTCGTAGACAATCCCGTCTACCCAGTCGCCCTTTGAATACGGCGTTTCATTGCCAAGATGATGGTACACCTTCATCGTCGCCGCAAGCCTTGAACTCTTATCGATATAAAGGCACACGAGACATTCATCGCCCTCGGCCACTCTGCCGTTTTGTTCCTTAAAAGGCAGAAACAGATCCTTCTTCAGTCCCCAGTCGAGAAACGCCCCGATTTTTGTCACCTGAGTGCACTTCAAAAGAGCAATCTCCCCGAGCGTGATTTTTGGGCGCACGCACGTAGCAATCGGCCTGTCCTCCGAATCCTTGTATATGAAAACCTCGATAGCATCTCCCACCTTCGGAAACTCTTTGAATTCGTTCTTCGGGAGAAGAATATCGGTCGTGTCGGTAATGCTGGCCGTGTTGCCGACGCTCTTTCTTGCAAAGACGGCAAGCGGATCTGTTTCACCAAGATAGACGCCTATCGAAGTGGTCCTTAGAACTGTGAGTGTCTGCATTTTCCCTAACTGTATCATTATTTATCCTTTCCGATGCATTGCATCGATAACTTTCCTGAAACAGAAAGCATCCTATGAAAAAATCCCGCTGCGAATAAGTGTATCAAGTATCAGGTTCATCAGCATGACCGCAAATGCCGTAATAAGCGTCGGCGGGCAAAGCTTCCTGAAGCCCGCCTTTTCCGAACGGCGAAAGATTCCTTTAACATCTTCCCACCGGTTGTTGCGCTTTGCAAGCCATCTGTATATAAAGAACGCACCCACGCCAAAAAGCACTGCCTTAAAAAATTGCGGGAGCAGCATCGCACTTACCATCTCCTTAGGTGCGGATGAAGCCATCTTCAGGTAGTCCCCCATTTCAAAGCTTCCGCCGTAGGCCTGCCGGATGAATTCTGCCTCCTCTTTCATTCCCGAAGAGAAAAGTATTGCATAGGAAAACTTCGCCAGCTTGAGAACAAGCGGCTGCAGGTATATTATAACCGTCGACGAAGCGTTGACAAAGAAATGAAAAACCATCGCCCCGTATATTGAGCCTGTAGCTTCAAAAACAAGTGCCATTACAAATCCAAGATATGTTGCGTAAATCATCTGATTCAGATTGCCGTGCATCATCCCGAAAAACAGGGCCGAGATAAAAAGGGCCGCAAGGGGGTCCGCCTTTTTAAAGGACTCATAGATTATCCCGCGGCACATCAGTTCCTCCTGAATTGCCGGAATAAGCGCAGTCAGAATCATAGCGGGAATAAACGGCACCTCGGTGACAAGCATGCCGATGTCGGAGACAGCAACATTCGTTACGAAGAGCTGTGACAAAAGGTTCAGAAATACCCCCGCAGGTACCGCCGTGAGGTAAAACAGGAAGATAATCAATATATCCGAAAACCTGACAGCACCGTGTCTGATGTTTCCGGTTCCAAGACGCCTGTTCACAAGGAGGAAGCAAATAACCGGAATCATTACAAGCAGCAGGGAACAGATAATGTTCAGCGTATATGAGAAAGTAACGCCGTATGACTCGATTACGCCGACCAGACTGCCTCCCATAATAAAGAAGCAGCAGAACATCAGCATGTACATCGATGTGAGCTTTATTCTCTTTTCATCCATTTGCGCCATCAGCAAAACCTCGCAAGCAATCTGTCAAGTCATCGTATCACAAATCCTGCCGCAAGGCAACTTCGATATCAAAGCTTCTTCAGGCTCAATAACAGTTGACGGCAAAAAGCACAAGGACAAGTTTAAGGATGGCAACGGTAAAGGTAAGAATGTTGCTATTCATTCCTCAAGCGGAAGCGTAAACGTAAGCTTCAAATAACCGTATCTGACCGGGTATCCCCCTCTCCTCCCCCCCCTCTTGCGTTCGGTACAACATTATGTTACACTGTGTAATGTGCGCAACTATAGGTTGTGGTATGAGCGCAAGGAGGGGTTTCATGGAACAGTACACCGGAAATCAGATTATCGTACTTGAAGGACTTGAGGCAGTCAGAAAAAGGCCGGGCATGTACATCGGCAGCACCGGGCCGAGAGGACTTCATCATCTTATCTGGGAAATTCTTGACAACGGCATTGATGAACATCTTGCCGGATTCTGTGATGCGATTGAGTTAACGCTGAAGAAAGACGGCGGCATCTGCATTGCCGACCATGGGCGTGGAATTCCCACGGATATTCACCCCACCAAGCACATCCCCACTATCAGAGTGGTCTACACGCTCCTCCATGCGGGCGGAAAGTTCGGCAACAATGTTTACAAGGTTTCCGGCGGTCTGCACGGTGTCGGCGCGTCTGTTGTAAATGCGCTCTCCAAAAAACTTAGCGTCGAAGTAAAACGAGATGGCAAAATCTACCGCGATGAGTACGAAAACGGCGGTCATCCTGTCACGCCCTTAGAAAACGGTATGATTCCGGTTGTCGGGAAGTGTACAAAATCCGACACCGGTACAAAGGTCACCTTCTACCCCGACGAATCAATCTTCGAAACGGTTGAGTTCAAATCCGAAATCATCCTTGCGAAGCTTAAGGAAACAGCATTTCTTAACAAAAATCTCAAGCTTACATTCATAAATGAAAAAACAGGTGAGAAGGAGGAATTCCTTGAGACAGAGGGCATAAAGAACTACATCAACGTCCTCACAAAGGACTACAGCTGCCTCCTTCCCGAACCCGTCTACATTGAAGGCGAGAGCAGCGACATCTCTGTAGAAGTGGCACTTCAGTACACCGATTCCGACTTCGAAAGGATCAATTCCTACTGCAACTGCATCAATGTAGTCGACGGCGGAACGCTTGTTACCGGATTCAAATCGGCTCTCACGAAGATTATGAATGCCTACGCAAGGGAACTCGGAACCTTAAAAGACAAGGACGACAACTTTGACGGCAAGGACATCAGAAACGGAATGATCGCCATCATCTCAATCAAGCACCCCGATCCCCAGTTTGAGGGTCAGACCAAAACCAAACTCGGAAACACCGACGCAAAAACTGCCGTTGAGGACGTTATCCTCGGAGAGGGAACAAGATTTTTTGACAAGCACGTTGAGTATATAAAAACCATTCTTGATAATTCACTCAAGTCCTCGGCCGCCCGAAAGGCAAGCGACAAAGCGAGAAACGCCGTTCTTAAGCAGCTCAACGATGTTGATGCAAAAAGCAAACTCGCATCCTGCTCCTCAAAAAAGCCCGAGGAATGCGAGATTTACATTGTCGAGGGTGATTCCGCCGGCGGCACGGTCAAGACAGCCCGCGACAGGCGTACCCAGGCAGTCCTTCCTCTTCGTGGAAAGATCCTGAACGTAGAGAAGGCCCGTGAGGACAAGATCTACGGAAATGAAGAAATCAAAGCCATGATCACCGCCTTTGGTACCGGTATTCATGAAGATTTCGATATTTCCAAGCTTCGCTATCACAAGATCATTCTCATGACCGATGCCGATGTCGACGGTGCTCACATCGCT
>JAZLIL010000155.1:0-2544 GCA_045617405.1 Lachnospiraceae bacterium
AAAACACGTCATTTTTGCTGCTCGCCTGCGTCCCCTATTGTTGCTCGCTACGCAAAAGCCTCCTATCGTTTTCCGGTGCCCCACACAGGTCTGTGCGCCCCTGCTGGAATATTTGTTTCCTGCGGACAGCACCTTGGCGAAATCTCCAAAAGGTTACTGCCTGCATTCCGCCGGCGCCGGTAGGGGGTGTGCCAACGTTTACTTTACAGACACGCAAAAGAAAAGAATCGTTGAAAGATGCTTACGGATTGTGTATACTTTTCATGTCTGCTTAGAATACGAATATACGGGGAGAAGTATGGACGCATATAAGACTGTTCACAAGCCGGGAACAGGACAGATAATTGAAAAGAAGTCGAGATTTATCGCCAATGTTATCCACTGCGAGAGCGAAGAGGAGGCACTGGCTTTTATAGAAGACATCAGGAAACAGTACTGGGATGCCACGCACAACTGTTACGCCTACATAGTAGGAAGGAACAATCCGATTGAGCGGTGCAGTGATGACGGCGAGCCCGCAAGAACGGCCGGAAGGCCGATGCTCGAAGTTCTTGAGCATGCGGAGCTTAAAGACTGCTGCTGTGTCGTTACCAGGTATTTCGGCGGAACGCTTCTCGGAACAGGCGGCCTGGTGAGGGCGTATTCCGAAGCCTGCAGGGCCGGCCTTGATGCGGCTGAGATTATTGAACGAAAGCCCGGCACCAAGCTTAAGATTGTTACCGATTACAATGGAATCGGTAAACTTCAGTACCTTGCCGGCAAGGATGAGATTCCGGTCATTTCCGTGAATTACACCGATGAGGTCACGGCGATTCTGATAGTAAATGAAAGGACGGGGGGAAGCCTTGAGAAGGAGATGCTTCAGGCAACCTCGGGTAAAGTGCGGTTTATCGATCTTGGTGAGGTGTTTTACGCAGATACCTCGGATGGGTGCGTAATGTTCAACTAGGAAAACAAGCGGAAATCACCGGTGGTTCAAGTACCGATGAAGTTCGCTGCGGAGTGTGAAAATGGATCTGTTCAGTTATATGAGCGAAGTTAATAAGGAAAAGGATTCGCCGCTCGCTTCAAGGCTTAGACCGGAGCGAATCGAAGACGTGGTCGGACAGGAGCACATTCTTGCACCCGGGAAGCTGCTTTACAGGGCCATCAAGGCGGACAAGCTCAGTTCGATAATTCTTTACGGACCTCCCGGAACCGGCAAGACGACGATTGCGAAGGTAATCGCGGCAACGACTTCGGCCGGATTCTGCCAGATCAATGCGACCTCGGCGGGAAAGAAAGATATGGAGGACGTTGTTAAGGAGGCGCAGGCCGCACTTGCCGGGTTCGGCAAAAAGACAATTCTGTTTATCGATGAGATTCATCGCTTCAACAAGGGCCAGCAGGACTACCTTCTTCCTTATGTGGAGGATGGTTCAATAATCCTGATCGGGGCGACTACGGAGAATCCGTATTTTGAGGTCAACGGTGCTCTGATTTCGCGGTCGATCATTTTTGAACTGAAGAGCCTTTCAGCCGAAAACATAAAAACACTCATATTAAGAGCTGTCACGGATGAAAAGAAGGGCCTTGGCGCCTACAGAGCCGCTATTGATGATGAAGCAGCCGAATTTCTTGCGGATGCGGCAAACGGTGATGCAAGAAATGCACTCAATGCGGTGGAGCTTGCGGTATTGACTACGGATCGAGGCGAGGACGGCGTCATTCATATTACGGCTGATGTCGCAAGCGAGTGCATCCGGAAGAGAAGGGTTCGCTACGACAAAACCGGGGACAACCACTACGATACAATTTCGGCGTTCATCAAGAGCATGCGGGGCTCCGATCCCGATGCGGCAGTCTACTACCTGGCAAGGATGATAGAAGCCGGAGAGCAGGTAACCTTTATTGCGAGGAGAATTATGATCTGCGCCTCGGAAGATGTCGGAAACGCAGATCCGCAGGCAATCCAGGTTGCTTCGGCAGCTGCTGCGGCAGTTGAGAGGGTCGGATGGCCGGAGTCGCAGCTGATACTTGCGCAGGCCGCAATCTACGTCGCATGCGCGCCGAAATCGAATTCCGTAACAGAAGCCATAGGAAAGGCTCTCGATGCGGTTCGCACGATGAAGCCGGATCCCGTACCCGTACATCTTCAGGATGCCCATTACGGCGGTCACGAGAAGCTTGGACACGGAATCGGCTACAAGTACGCACATCTTTACGAGAATCACTACGTTGACCAGCAGTATCTGCCCGACAATCTTGTGGGGACGAGGTTCTACGAACCGGGGACACTCGGATATGAAAACACAATCAGGGAGCATTTAAATAGGATAAAGGGTGGCTACTGATAAGAGGCTCGGTACATGGCACGCGGTATAGAGCAGCCTGCTGCGGTTTGAAATGCAAAAAAGAAAGCAGACAGAATGCGCCGCGTCGGCAGGATGACGAAGAAAGCAGGCAGAATGCGCCGTGTCGGCAGGATGACGAAGAAAGCAGGCAGAATGCGCCGCGTCGGCAGGATGACGAAGAAAGGGTAAAAGATAGAAATGTCAGACAATA
>JAZLIL010000156.1:0-10910 GCA_045617405.1 Lachnospiraceae bacterium
GTTCCGACCTGTGTTGTGAAGATAACAGATGATCTTGGCGAAACTATTGTCGATACGTCGGAATTTGATTCTATAGCCGTCTACACACGCGAGGCCGCAGAAATGCTTGATGACGCGCTCGCATCGGTTATGATTCACGGAACCGGCCGGTTTGTTGCACTTGACGGGAAGAGATCGTGCGGCAAGACGGGGACGACAAACACGCGTAAGGACGGATGGTTCTGCGGCTACACAAAGGACTTTACAACGGCAGTCTGGGTAGGTGCCGATCTTCCCCGCGAAATTGAAGGCCTTGCAGGCAATTCCTATCCCGGACGCATATGGCAGTATTTTATGCAGAACGTCAAATGACCCGGGAATGTCGCCTTTCTTTGGCGGCGCAGCATGCCGCAGGCGACATGACTGTTTGTGATTCCCGGGTCGGCTTATATTCAACTTATATAACTGGGGGTGGTATCGTATGACGATAATCTTAATCGTTTTTGCGGCAATCAATCTGTTTTCTTTCCTGCTCATGGGATACGACAAGCGCTGTGCCATTGAGGACAAATGGAGAATAAGCGAAAAAACTCTGCTTGCGCTCGCCTTTTGCGGGGGTGCAATCGGCGAGGTCATTGGAGGAAAATTCTTTCACCACAAGACGCAGAAACCGATTTTCAGGATTGCATGGCCGATTGCCGTCACAGTCAACCTGATAATGTACTGGCTTTTGATATCAGGCGGCCTCAAAGGATGAATCAGATCAGGTCTGCGATATCGGGATTAGCTCCGACAAGACCTACGTAAGCACCGTCCTTTGCTTCTGAAGCATCGGCATGTGCGAGCAGCCACTTGTTGCAGGCTGTGAGCCACTTATCCTCTTCGTTGGCGGGAGTAAGTGCGGGAACGGGGCCGTTTGTTCCCTTAGGAAGAACGATAGCAACCCTGAAGCCCTCGCCCTTCTTTGCCGAGCAGGGAGCATAGTGAAGTGTTGTTTCGTAAACCTCAACTACTTGGCCCTTTTCAGCTTTAAATGCCATCACCTTTGATGTGTCAAGCTTGCCGTCGATGATGTCATCTGCCTTTGCCAAAAGGAGGATAAAATCTGTTGCGCCGATGTTGAGCTCGGAATCCCTGTGGTACTCGAGACAATTGAGCTTTGTGTTGTGACCGTTGCAGAAACCGATCTGGATAGGCATTCCGCCGTATGCGTTGTTCTGAAGAGCACCGAAAATGCCGGTGTATTCAAGATCTGCAACGCTTGCAATGTAATCAACACCTTCAGGGAGAGGCGTCTTCTCATCGAGAGCTTTCATAAGTGAAGTGCAGTCGTAGCCGGGAAGCACTTTTCCGTAAGGTGCAAATTCTTTGTCAAGAACACTGTAAATTTTCATGATAACCTCCTGTGACACTATATTGTTTCTAATCCTTCACATCGAAGATTGTTGCTGTACTGTAATGAACAACAGCCAATCTTCCTTCTCCTACCATTCTAATTATAAGCAAAAACATTCACATTTCAAGGTATATGCTTTACTTCTTGGACAGCATGTCAAGGTGTAAAGGTGTACGAACGACGAACGGGGCAAATCGGCTGCATAGGGAATTGATAAAAATCGGAATCCCTATGCAAGAAGGCTCGGAAATGCTTCGCAAAAGAAAGAAAAGCAGGGTAAGTCTTCGAACGGAATCTTACGTTCGTCAAAAATGAACAAATTTACCGCATATATTTATAAAGGAACCACCAAACACATAACCAAATGTTATTAATAAATCGATGGATATTAATTGCAATTTATGAAGTCCCGTGCTATTCTAATTACTCGAAGGGGCTTTGAGGCAACCGACTCAGGAATCGTCGTATCCGGAGAAGCTTTCAAACCGGACAGCAGTCTCACGAAACAGCACGCGGATTTCCTGCCGGTTCGAGCCAATTCGTCAAAAATGCCAAAAATGAACGTCTACATTTTTACATAATGGACAATACTTTCTCTTTGCATTTTTGATGCTTTGGTATATAATAGACAATATGAGGGGGCGTTTTGCCCTAAAAATTTGTCACTTTTAACGAATTTCGATGCCCACATCAAACAATCTTTTAAGGAGGTCAGAGATGGCTATTAAAAAATCTATTCCTTTTCACGGCACAGCCGATCAGGAAAAGAAGCTTCTTTCCATCATTGCCGAGCGCAAGGATGAGAGAGGCAGTCTGATGCCGATACTTCAGGAAGCCCAGGAAATCTACGGTTACCTTCCTATTGAAGTTCAGACCATCATCGCAAGAGAACTCGACATTCCTCTTGAGAAGGTCTACGGCGTTGTAACTTTTTATTCACAGTTCACGCTGTTCCCCAAGGGAAAGTATGCGATTTCCGTTTGCCTTGGAACGGCATGCTATGTTAAGGGAAGTGGTACGATCTTTGAGAAGCTTAAGGAAATGCTCGGGATCGACAGCGGTGAGTGTACGGCTGACGGAAAGTTTTCGCTTGATGCCTGCAGATGTGTAGGTGCCTGCGGACTTGCTCCCGTTATGATGATCAACGGTGAGGTGTACGGACGTCTTAAGCCCGATGATCTTGCCGACATTTTAGCAAAGTACGAGTAAATAACCATGCTGCCTGAAATCTCACTTACTGTACTCGACATCGTTTCAAACTCCATAACGGCCGGAGCCTCAAACGTCTCGATTCTGATCGAGGCGAACCGGGCAACTGACAGACTGACCTTTGCGGTGAAAGACGATGGACGGGGAATGTCGAAGGAACAGCTTGAAAGGGTGACGGACCCCTTTTACACAACAAGAACGACGCGCGACATCGGTCTTGGGATTCCGTTTCTGAAACAGGAGGCTCTGATGACCGGAGGGGATTTTTCGATTAGCTCCGAGCCCGGTAAGGGAACAAGTCTGACAGCTGTTTTCGGCCTCGGCCACATCGACAGAATGCCTCTGGGAAACATCAGCGGGACCATTCATCAGCTGATTGTTTACAACGAAAATGTCCGATTTTTATATACCTATCGTTTCGACAGTAAGGAATTCACTCTTGACACCGCAGAAATTCGAGAGATTCTCGGTGGCGTGTCCTTCCGGGAGCCTGAAGTCAGCGACTTCATCCTGGCCTTCCTGGAGGAGCATAAGCAGGAAGTGGATAACGGAGAGTACATTTAGCACATTATTTGAAGGATCAGTCACATAAAGAGCACTCTGCAGGGTGAGTGAACCGGATTCACACGATACGCCTGCCGGCTCTTCATATGAAAAGATCCAAGGAAAGGAAGCAATATGAAGTCATTAGATGAATTGAAAGCAATTCGTGAAAAAATGCAGGGCAACATCGGCCTTCGTTCCTCTGACGACACCCAGACAAAGGTAGTTGTAGGAATGGCTACCTGTGGTATCGCAAGCGGCGCAAGACCCGTTCTCAATGAGCTTGCAAAGCTTGTTTCCGAGAAGAATCTCAAGGATGTTGTTGTTTCCCAGACGGGGTGCATCGGTCTTTGCCAGTATGAGCCCATCGTTGAGGTTTTCGAACCCGGTAAGGAAAAGGTTACATATGTTAAGATGACAGCTGAGAAGGCGGCAATTGTTGTTGACCAGCACCTTACAAGAGGCAAGGTAGTTGCAGATTATCTGATTTCCAGCGCTATGAAGTAGGCTGAAATCTCGAGCCCTGCAGTGACAAAGCCTGACCGGCGTCAGAAAAACGTCATTGCAGACTAAGAAAGGAGAACTATGTATCGTTCACATGTACTTGTTTGCGGCGGCACAGGATGTACTTCTTCAGGAAGTCAGAAGATCCTTGAAGCCCTTAAGGAAGAAATAAAGAAAAATAATCTCCAGGATGAGGTCAGCGTGGTTCAGACAGGTTGTCACGGACTTTGTGCAGAAGGCCCCATCATGGTTGTTTACCCCGATGCTTCTTTCTATTCAATGGTTAAGGTTGAGGATGTTCCCGAAATCGTTTCAGAGCATCTGTTAAAGGGACGTCCCGTTGAACGTCTTCTTTACAAGGAAGCAGCAGGCGAGAAGGACACTGTTTCAATCAATGATGCACCTTTCTACAAGAAGCAGACAAGAGTCGCCCTTCGTAACTGCGGTGTCATCGATCCCGAGAATATCGAGGAGTATATCGGAACAGGTGGATATGAAGCCCTTGGTAAGGTCCTCACAACCATGACACCCGATGATGTCATCAAAATCGTTCTTGACTCCGGTCTTCGCGGACGTGGAGGCGGCGGATTCCCCACAGGTAAGAAGTGGCAGCTTGCAAAGAACCTCGTTAAGGGCGGACAGAAGTATGTTTGCTGTAACGCAGACGAGGGCGATCCCGGCGCATTTATGGACCGTTCCGTTCTTGAGGGCGATCCCCACGTTGTTCTTGAGGCTATGGCAATTGCCGGCTACGCTATCGGTTCAACACAGGGTTACATCTATGTTCGTGCAGAGTACCCGATTGCAGTTGACCGTCTTAGAATTGCCATTAAGCAGGCAAGAGAGTATGGCCTTTTAGGCAAGAACATTTTCGGAACAGACTTTGAGTTTGACATTGATCTTCGTCTTGGTGCAGGCGCATTCGTTTGCGGCGAGGAGACCGCACTCATGACCTCAATCGAAGGCAACCGCGGCGAGCCCCGCCCGAGACCTCCGTATCCTGCAGAATCGGGACTTTTCGAAAAGCCTACCATCCTTAACAACGTTGAGACCTATGCAAACATTCCTCAGATCATCTTAAAGGGTGCAGAGTGGTTTGCTTCAATGGGTACAGAGACGGCAAAGGGAACAAAGGTATTTGCACTCGGCGGCAAGATTAACAATACCGGCCTTGTTGAGATTCCCATGGGAACAACACTCCGCGAGGTTGTTGAGGACATCGGCGGCGGTGTTCCCAACGGCAAGAAGTTCAAGGCAGCCCAGACAGGCGGACCTTCAGGCGGATGTATTCCTGCTTCTCACATTGACATCCCTCTTGACTATGACAACCTTGCAAAGATCGGTTCCATCGTTGGTTCCGGGGGACTCATCATCATGGATGAGGACACATGTATGGTCGACATAGCCAAGTTCTTCCTTGAGTTCACGGTTGACGAGTCCTGCGGCAAGTGTACACCCTGCCGTATCGGTACAAGAAGACTTCTTGAACTCCTTAACAAGATTACTGAGGGCAAGGGCGAACTGGAAGACCTTGACAAGATCGAAGAGCTTTGTTTATATATAAAGGAGAACGCTCTTTGCGGTCTCGGACAGACAGCTCCGAACCCCGTATTATCAACTCTGCGTCATTTCCGCGAGGAGTACATTGCTCACATCGTGGACAAGAAGTGCCCCGCAGGCGTTTGCAAGTCATTACTTTCGTATACAATCGATCCCGACAAGTGCAAGGGATGTACGATGTGTGCACGCAACTGCCCTGTTCAGGCTATTTCCGGTGAGAAGAAGCAGCCTCACGTTATTGACCCTTCAAAGTGCGTAAAGTGTGGTCTTTGCATGAGCAACTGTAAATTTGGCGCTATCACGAAAAGATAAGATCGGAGGGAAAAATGTCAGATATTAATTTAAAGATTAACGGCATCGCCGTAACGGCACCTGCCGGCTCCTCGATTCTCGAGGCAGCTAAGCTTGCCGGTATTGATATCCCCACACTTTGTTTCCTTAAGGATATCAACGAAATCGGAGCATGCAGAATTTGTGTAGTAGAAGTTAAGGGTGCAAGAAGCCTCGTTGCTTCATGCGTTTATCCCGTAAGTGAAGGCATGGAAGTCTGGACAAACACTCCCAAGGTTCTTGAGTCCAGAAAGAAGACTCTTCAGCTCATGCTTTCAAACCATGACAGAAGATGTACAACATGTGTAAGAAGCGGTGACTGTGAGCTTCAGAAGCTATGCCGTGACCTCGGTGTAGCAGATGAGGCAAAGTATGACGGATTCCGTTATGACTATCCCATTGATGATTCCGCAGCACACATGTACAGAGACAATAACAAGTGTATCCTTTGCCGCCGCTGTGTTGCAGTATGTTCCAAGACTCAGGGCATCGGCGTTATCGGTTCAAACGAGCGTGGTTTCAAGACAAACATCACATCAGCATTCGAGATGGATCTTGCCGACACAAGCTGCGTAAGCTGCGGTCAGTGTATCGCTGTTTGTCCCACCGGTGCTATTGCTGAAAAGGATTTCACGACAGATGTACTTAATGCCATTGCAGATCCCGAGAAGTATGTTGTTGTTCAGACTGCTCCCGCAGTTCGTGCAGGTCTCGGTGAGGCATTCGGATATCCCATGGGTACCAACGTTGAAGGTCAGATGGTTGCAGCTCTTCGCCGCATCGGCTTCGACAAGGTATTCGATACAAACTTCTCGGCAGACCTTACCATCATGGAAGAGGCTACTGAGTTCATTGACAGAGTAAAGAATGGCGGTAAGCTCCCTCTGATTACATCATGTTCACCCGGATGGATCAAGTACTGTGAGCACTACTTCCCTGACATGATCGACAACCTTTCATCCTGCAAGTCACCTCAGCAGATGTTTGGTGCCATCACAAAGACCTACTTCGCACAGAAGATGAATCTTGATCCCAAGAACATCGTTGTTGTCAGCGTAATGCCTTGTACAGCAAAGAAGTTCGAAATCGGAAGAGATGATCAGAGCGCAGCAGGTGTACCCGATGTTGATATTGCACTCACAACACGTGAACTTGTAAGACTCATCAACCGTGTAGGCATCAACTTCAGAGAGCTTCCTGAGGAGAAGTTTGACGATCCGCTTGGCCGTTCAACGGGCGCAGCAGTTATCTTCGGCGCAACGGGCGGTGTTATGGAGGCGGCTCTTCGTACAGCTTACTTCATGCTTACAGGCGACAATGCCGGTCCCATTGATTTCGAAGCAGTCCGTGGCGTTGAAGGCATCAAGACAGCTACAGTTCCCGTAGCAGGTATCGATGTCAGAATCGCAGTGTGCTCAGGACTTGCAAACGCAAAGACCCTTCTTAAGAAGGTTGAGAGCGGTGAGGAGTTCTATCACTTCATCGAGATTATGGCTTGCCCCGGCGGTTGTGTAAATGGTGGCGGACAGCCTCAGGTTCCCGCTTCCTTCCGTAACTTCAACGACATCAGAGCACTTCGCGCGAAGGCGCTTTACAGCTCGGATGCCGCAAACACACTTCGTAAGTCACATGATAACCCCGACATCAAGAAGCTCTACGACGAGTTCCTTGAGAAGCCCGGTAGTCACAAGGCTCACGAAATCCTTCACACCACTTACGTTAAGAGGGGATTGTACAAGTAAGTCTCCCCCGAAACGTATATCAGAGGATATGGAGAGTATGACTTGTATCACCATTGGTGAGATTAAAGAAATTCTTGATGCAAATGTACTGTGTGGCGAGGACCTCCTCGCCTTCACAGTGCATCTTGCATATGGATCGGACATGATGAGTGAGGTGCTCGCGTTCGTCAAGGACACGGCTGTACTTCTGACGGGACTTTGTAATCCCCAGGTAATCAGAACGGCTGAGATGCTTGACATTCAGTGCATCGTTTTCGTGCGCGGAAAAGTTCCGGACGAAGAGATGATTAACATGGCGAAGGTGCGTCACATCTGTCTCATGACAACAGAACACAAGATGCTCAATTCGTGCGGCATGCTCTATGCGCACGGACTCAGGAGCATTTGAAAGCGGCAGGCGGCAGACGTCTGCTCTTTTAGTTCTTCCGGTTTTAATATGAAAAGATTCAAGGTGGATTATTGTTATGTCAGATAAGATCAGGATCAGTTATGATGTGGAAGCTGACAATTTTTCGAATGCTGGTGAAGCTTCCAGCGATCTCAAGAACAGGCTTATGCAGATGGGCGTTGATCCCCGCGCAATAAGAAAGGTTGCCATTGCCATGTACGAAGGCGAGATCAACATGGTCATCCATGCTGACGGAGGCAGGATAGATGTGGAGATTTCACCGAATGACATTCTGATGATACTTAAGGATACGGGTCCCGGGATTCCGGACATCGAAAAGGCAATGGAACCCGGCTATTCTACAGCATCAGCCGAGGTAAGGGATCTTGGCTTCGGAGCGGGACTCGGTCTATCAAATATGAAAAGCTCCTCGGATGAGATGAAGATCGATACCGAGGTTGGGGTCGGAACTACAGTAACCATGAAGGTGTATATGTAAAAAGCATCAGACCGTCACGCGGCGTATGCAGCGGACATGTTTTTTCGGCAGGAGAGGTGTCTTATGATGGATAGTTTTGATCAGAGCAAATTTGAGAATGCTGTTGCCCTTGAAGCAGATAAGTGCAAGGGCTGCATCAATTGCATCAAGCGATGCCCTACGAGCGCAATCCGCGTCCGTAACGGAAAGGCGGTAATCACAAAGGAGTTTTGCATCGATTGCGGAGAGTGTATCCGCATCTGCCCGAACCATGCCAAGAAGGCTACCTATGACAGTCTCGGAAACATGGCCAAGTACAAGTACAAGGTTGCCCTTCCGGCACCCGCACTCTACGGCCAGTTCCGGAACATTGAAGATTTGAATGCCATTCCCACAGCATTAAAGCTGATGGGGTTTGATTATATCTATGACGTTGCCCAGGCGGCTGAGGCCATTTCTGCGGCAACAAGAAAGTACGTGTCGGAGCACACCGAGCAGTGGCCGATTATTTCTACTGCCTGCCCGTCGGTTGTTAAGCTTGTCCGTGTACGTTTTCCCAATCTGATTGACCATTTGCTTCCGCTTGTTGCACCTGTCGAGCTTGCAGCAAGAATCGCCCGCAAGAATGCTATGGATATGACAGGCTTCCGTTCAAGAGACATCGGTATTTTCTTTATATCACCGTGCCCCGCAAAGGTGTCTGCCTGCAGAAATCCGATTACAACGGACCATTGCGATGTCGATGAGATTGTTGGAATCGAGAAGGTCTACCCGCTTATGTTAAAATACATGAAGGAGGCGGCACAGAACCCCGAGAACATGGTGAAGTTCAGCTCGCTCGGCCTTAACTGGGGAAGAATCGGCGGTGAATCCGAGGGCCTTTTGAACTACGAAACGCTTGCAGCGGATGGCATTGAGAATTGCCTGCGTGTTCTTGAAGCTATTGATAACAGAGTATTTTCGGCAAAGATTGCCTTTGTCGAGCTGAATGCCTGCAGCGCAGGCTGCGTCGGAGGTGCGATGACCGTCGAGAATCCTTACCTTGCGAAGACAAGACTTCTCAGGATGGGCCGCGTTCTCTTAAATGACTACGATTTTGACAAGAGCGCACCGATTACGGAAATAACGGAAGAGGATCTCTATCAGACGAAGAAGCTCGAGTATGAGGCTGTCTTCTCGCTCGGAGAGGACATCCGCGATAACATTCAGAAGATGAGTCTTCTCGAAGAGGTTCTTGAAGAGCTTCCCGGTATCGACTGCGGATCCTGCGGTGCTCCTACCTGCCGTGCTCTTGCGGAGGACATCGTCCGCGGAAAGGCAAAGGAGAGCGACTGTATCCAGATTCTGCGTGAGTACATTCACAGACTCTCCGGCGAAATAAAGAAGATTGACAGATAGTCAGGCACCCGGAAACCCGGTCTGCCGCATCAGAATAGCGAAGGATTTGAAAGTGGACCTTAAGTACGATTTTCACATTCATTCATGCCTTTCGGCATGCGGAGACGACGACATGACGCCCGGCAATATTGCCGGGCTTGCTTCGTTGCTGGGAATTGACGTGATTGCGCTTACAGACCACAATTCATGCCGCAACTGCCCTTCAATCATGGCGCAGGCGAAGCAGTTCGACCTTCTTGTAATTCCCGGTATGGAGCTGACAACGAGCGAGGAGGTTCACGTTGTCCTTCTCTTTGATTCTCTCGAACATGCCCTTGCCTGTGATTCCTATGTTTATGAACATCTTCAGAAGATTACTAACCGTCCCGACATTTTCGGAAACCAGTTTATCATGGACGAAAGCGACGAGGTCTGCGGCACTGAGCCGAATCTTCTTTCAAACGCAACAGACATCTCGTTTGACAAAGTCGGTGCGCTCAGTGAACGTTTCAGCGCCGTAATGATTCCGGCCCACATCGAAAAGGACGGCTCGGGTCTTCTCGGGAATCTCGGTTTTATTCCTTCGGATTCTACGTTTACCTGTGCCGAAGTAAAGAATCTTTCGAAGCTCCCCGAGCTTCTTACACTTCATCCGTACCTTGACCGCTGCCGCATTATCTCCGACAGCGATGCGCATCACCCGGAAGGGCTTCCGGTCGCACCGTGTACCATCAGCGTCCGCGAGCGAACGGCCGCAGCCGTTCTTGAAGCACTTGCAGGAGGGAAGTTCCCGGGTAAGTGAGAAAGCATGTAAAGGCTGCATCGTAAAAATCCGGCGAAAAGCAGTATGAGAAAGCGCGTAATGGCTGCATAGTGACAATCGGGCGAAAGCAGTATGAGAGAGCATGTAAAGGCTGCATCGTGAAAATCCGGCGAAAAGCAGTATGAGAAGCCGGCAAAGGCTAATTAGCCGGAATCTGAAATAAATCACAGGAGGAAAGCAAGGTGACACTTGGTGAGTTTTTAAGGGAAAAGAAGCATGAAGATATGTTATTACTAAACATGGGGGACAAGCTTGATACAGAGCTTACGAATGTTTTTACGTCCGATATGCTCAGCTTTGTCATGGCAAACGGCCAGGCGGGAGCAATCTGGGTAACAGTCATGTGCAACCCGAATTCGATTGCCGTAGCGATGCTTGCCGACATGCCGTGCATCGTTTTTGCAGGAGACATCAACGTTGATTCCGATACGCTCAGAAAGGCTCAGGATCAGGGAATTACGGTGCTTTTGAGCAAGGAACCGGTGTTTGAAACCGCAATGAAGCTTTATAAGAAGCTCTGAGCTGCGAAGCTTTCCGGAACGTCCGATCGTGGCGTATAACCCCTTGCAATTACAAATTCA
>JAZLIL010000157.1:0-9591 GCA_045617405.1 Lachnospiraceae bacterium
GGTGCGGTAAAAAGTCTGATCATCGACAAGACAAACGCGAGTGCGACCGAGATTGCGCAAAAGCACAGTCTGCGGGGATAAAAAAGATTCTTTTCTTTCATAAAAAAGCCTCCTGTCATAAGGAGGAGTCCACGTAACAGATTCCAAAACGGAATCCTTGCTTCCTTTCGCCGGTACTAACCGGATCAAGTTCGAAGGGACAGTGTCAAATAACACATCTCAGCTGTGGGCGCCCCTAGCAATTACGACGATGTACGTCGGAAACGAATATATCACAATTGTTTTTTTAATTCAAGTATATTATGATATTTGTGTATGGGCGGTTCGAACCGGCTGACGGTGGCCGCTTTTTTGGAATAGAGGTGTTTTTTCGGTAAGAGGGGTATAATTGTGAACGAAACGCTTAAGACGATTCTGGTTGCAATCGGTGCATTTGTCGGTCTGACAGCCATATTGAGCCTGATAGTTTTTCTGATGATGCGTGTTAACGGTGTCAATATGAAGGGCGAAAAGGCTGATAAATCCGAGAAGATTTTGCAGACAGCAAAAGAGGAAGAGACTCCCGGGAAGGAAGAGGTTTCTTCAAAGACAGTTGAAGAAAAAGAACCGGAGAAGGAACCCGAACCTGTTGTGACTCCCGAGGAAGAGGAACCGGCGATTGCAGCAAAGGGTGAGACGAAGGAAGCGAAGTATGTAATCTGCATCGATCCCGCACACCAGAAGAAGGCGGATTCGACGAAGGAACCGATAGGTCCCGGAGCCTCGGAGACGAGAGTGCGCGTTACAACCGGTGCTGACAACAGCAGGATGAGTGAGTACGAGCTGACACTTACTGTTTCACTTATGCTTAAGGATGAACTCCTAAAGCGAGGATACGAGGTCGTGATGACGAGGGAGACCGCGGATGTCAACATCAGTGAGACCGAACGGGCAAACCTTGCCAACGAAAAGGCAGACGCAGTCCTTCATATCCATGCAAACGGATCTTCAAATAAATCGGAGCGCGGAGTCTTTGCAATCATCCCGTCGAAGGAGAACAGATTTGCCGGTCAGTATCAGACAAGCTGTAAGGAACTGTCGGAATTTGTGCTCAAGGGACTTACGGATTCGACAGGAGCAAGGTCCATCGGACTTGTTGCGATGGATTCGCTTTCCGAACTGAATTGGACAACAATTCCCGCAACGCATGTTGAAATCGGTTACATGAGTAACGATGAGGATGCCGTACTTCTTGCAGACTCCGGCTATCAGCAAAAGATTGTCACAGGTCTTGCAGACGGAGTTGATATGTTTTTTGAGGAATAGACTGCTATGGCTGCAATAAGCAATGATTGGCTGAAAGTTCTTGATGATGAATTCAAAAAGCCTTACTACCGGGAGCTTTACAATTTTGTCCGTTCGGAGTACGGGAAAACGACTGTGTATCCTCCTGCGGACGACATCTTTAATGCATTTCATCTGACACCGCTTTCGAAGGTGAAGGTGCTTATTCTCGGTCAGGATCCCTATCATGAACCGGGACAGGCTCACGGTCTTGCTTTTTCCGTAAAGCCGGGTGTTTCACCGCTTCCGCCGTCACTTGTTAACATTTACAAGGAGATAGAGGATGAGTTTGGAGTGAAGATGTCGGATTCAGGGTATCTTGAAAATTGGGCGAAGCAGGGCGTGATGATGCTTAACACCTGCCTTACGGTTCGTGCACATCAGGCGTATTCACATGCGCAAAAAGGCTGGGAACAGTTTACGGATGCCTGTATCAGGGCACTTAATGCCGAAAACCGCCCGATTGTCTACATGCTCTGGGGAAAGCCGGCAGCTGCAAAGGAAGCTTTTCTTAACAATCCGAAACAGCTTGTGCTGAAGGCTTCTCACCCGAGCCCTCTCTCAGCGTACAGGGGATTTTTCGGATGCGGATGCTTTAAAATGTGCAATGAATTTCTCCTGAAAAACGGTCTTTCTGAGATTGACTGGAAGAATTGAAAAGTAAGCCGGTGATTCTTACTGTTTGTGAAGCATCTGCCCGGAATGGGCGGGTGTTTTTTACGTTTTGTGTGCTTTTTACTTGACAGCGGCCACTTCGGCTGATATACTGGCAATACATCGTAATAATTTTGTAACAATTATGTGAGGGCATTTAGTTACAAAATCACATGGGAATGTTGAAACACTTTTGTGAGGGCAACGATGAAGAAAAGGGGAACCGGAAATTTAATCGGATTATGTCTCGCAGCTGCACTTTTGATTGTGGTACTTTCGGGTACTGCGATTGTAAAAGCAGGTGTTAAGGTCACCGGCGTTATCAAGCTTGGCGGCTATTCGAAGAGAATCGAGCAGTATTGTGAGGCATCAAGAGCTGAAGGGGATAACGCGGGAGTGGTTTCGCTTCTGTCGGAGACAGCTAAGATTCCGGACAATGTTGCCATTGCTAATGTTTCTGAAAGACTTAACATTCGTAAGGGACCCGGTACTGAGTACGATGTGGTTGCGTACCTGGGCAGGAACGCCTACTGCTTCATCGTTGAGCAGGTTGATGAAGAGTGGGTACTGATTGAGTCAGACGGTATCGCAGGTTATGTTTCTCTTGAGTATCTCTATGTCGGAGAAGAGGCACAGAGAATGGCAGAGGAACTTGGAACTGTTATGGTAACGGTCGAAGCAGAGAGAGTTAATCTTCGTTCTGAGCCGTCATCACTAAATGACGGGAACATTATTTCCAAGATTTATTCGGGAGAGAAGTATGAGGTTATTGAGGATAACATCATCAGTCCCGATGACAGGGAAGCTCCTCTCTGGGTAAAGGTAATCTACAAGGGGCAGATTGGTTATGTCTGCAAGTCGCTCGTGGATGTTTCCTATCAGTGGAGCGGTGCCGAGAAGGTTGAAACAAAGCGTTCGACTTCATCATCGGGTGGTGGTACTCCTTCGGGAAGAACCTACAAAGCGCCTGAGTTCTCGGGAGATGAAACCATTAGAGAAAAGCTCATTGCTCTTGCTGAGAGTGCTTGTGGTGAACGTTACTGGTACGGCCACAGTTCGTTAAAGGATGGTACCGATTGTTCAGGTCTTGTGTGTGCGGTTTACAATGCCGCAGGCATCAATCTTCCCCGCGAAGGTTCGGCAACGATGGTTGGCAGAGGAAAGAAGATTTCACGTGACGAGCTTAAGCCCGGCGACCTTGTGTTCTACGCAAGAAGGGGAGTCATCTTCCACGTGGCTCTTTACTACGGCAACGGACAGATTATTCACGCAAGCAGCTCTAACAACAAGGTTATGGTTGCAAGCATTGACTGTATGACACCTTACTGCTACAGAAGATTACTTGATGATTGAAAAACAAAATGATTACGGGACTGACGCTTTTCGCGGCAGTCCTTTTTTCACGGGCAAGCTGCGAAGCGGATTGCGAATAACATTGACTTTGCCGGAAACACCTTCCTTGACTTGAAGGTTGAAACGTAATAGAATGACTTGGAGAGTTAAAAAATGGAGGAGAAACAATGAGCAACATTATTCTGACCGGTGACAGACCTACCGGAAGACTTCACATCGGGCATTACGTAGGATCGCTGAGGAGAAGGGTTGAACTTCAGAATTCCGGCGAGTTCGACAAAATATATATCATGGTAGCTGATGCGCAGGCACTTACGGACAACGTTGACAATCCGGCAAAGGTTCGTGACAACATCGTTGAAGTAGCACTTGACTACATGGCGGCAGGACTTGATCCCGCAAAGAGCAATCTTTTTATTCAGTCACAGGTCAGTGAGCTTTGCGAGCTGACTTTCTACTACATGGATCTCGTTACTGTCGCAAGACTTGAAAGAAACCCTACCGTCAAGACGGAAATCAAGCTCAGACAGTTTGGCGAGAGCATTCCTGTCGGCTTCTACACCTACCCTATCAGTCAGGCTTCTGACATCACGGCATTTAAGGCTAACTGTGTTCCTGTGGGAGAGGATCAGCTTCCTATGATTGAACAGGCAAGGGAGATTGTAAGAAAGTTTAACTCCACCTACGGCGAAGTTCTTGTTGAGCCAAAGGCAATGATTCCCGAGGGCGAGGCATGCCAGCGTCTGCCCGGCACTGACGGAAAAGCAAAGATGAGCAAATCGCTTGGAAACTGCATCTACCTTTCCGATGATGCAGATACAATCTGGGAAAAGGTGCGCAACATGTACACCGATCCTACACATCTTCAGGTTTCCGATCCCGGTCACGTAGAGGGCAACACCGTATTTACATACCTGGATGCATTCTCAAAGCCCGAGCATTTTGAACGATATCTGCCGGAATATGAAAACCTTCAGGAGATGAAGGAGCATTACATGAGGGGCGGACTTGGTGATATGAAGTGCAAGAAGCTTCTTAACAATGTAATGCAGGAAACACTTGAGCCCATCAGAAACAGAAGAATCGAACTCCAGAAGGATATACCCTATGTGTTTGAGGTGCTTAAGAAGGGCAGCGACGTAGCAAGAGAAGTTGCGGCAAATACACTTTCAGAGGTTAAGTCCGCAATGAAAATCAATTACTTTGACAGCATGGATCTTATCAACAGTCAGGTAATGAAGTACAACAGAACGGAAGAATAAATAAAGAACCGCCTGATGAATGAAGGCGGTTCTTTTAGTATATCGCAAGGTCGCCGGCAAGAAGATGTCTGCTAAAGCAGACTGTCGGACTGCGGGAGGCCAGGGTCATACTTCACCCTCCTGCCCGATTCGGGATGATTCTTCTATTCGGTTTTTCCGTATGCTCCGTTGTCGTATGTGCCTCCGGTTACGATTGAGAAGTGGAAAACAGGTCTGTCCACTTTTTTGATCGACATCGGCATGTGAGGAACGTTCGGAGGAACAAACATCAGAGTTGATCTTGTAAGAAGATGACGCTCGCCGTTAATGGCAACTTCGATTTCGGCACCGAGGTCGTAGGGGTCATCAGGATTGCTTCCGAAGAAACCTATGAGCTCTGCATCGGGATGCTGATGCCCTTCAAAAACGGGATCCTTTTCAGGTACTGAAAAATACCATGCCGTGTTCATCTGAAATGCACCGGGAACAACTTTGTCATCCATCCAGAGAACGCGGTGCGCGAACTTGTTGTACATTTCGCGAAACTCCGGTGTTCCGATTGTCGGACACTTTAAGTCCTGGACTATGAAGTTTGCGTACTCGCCGCCTTCGTTATTTAGAAACATATAAACCCCTCCTAACTTTATTATCAGCCCTTCAGTGCAGGTCTGTTTGCGTAGTAACCCTTTACGTCAGCGAGCTTTGACGCCATGTTGCGAAGCATCATGTCGGTAATGACGATAGCTGTCATGGCCTCTACAACAACTACTGCCTTCGGTACTATGACAGTGTCATGACGTCCGCTTATTGTTACAGTCGTGTTGTTTCCGCTTTCATCTACTGTGTTCTGAGGAATCGAGATGGAAGGCGTAGGCTTGATAAAAGCACGTAAAATCAGCTCGGCACCGTCGCTCATACCTCCGAGAGTTCCGCCTGAACGGTTTGAAGTCTTCTTAATGCGCCCGTCAACGGTTGCCATGAATCCGTCGTTGTTCTGTGAACCAGTCAGGAAGGATGAATCACGTCCGATACCGATGTCAAATCCCTTTACGGCACCTATTGACATGATGGCCTTTGCTAGTTCGGCATCAAGCTTATCGAAGACAGGCTCACCGAGACCTGCGGGAAGACCTCCGACAACGCATTCAACGCAGCCGCCTACTGAATCTCCGGCTTTTGCTATTTTATCAAGATAAGCAGAAACCTTCGCAGATGTGTCTGAATCAGGCATAAAGTAGGGGTCGCGGAGAATGTTCGAAACCTTACAGTTGGCATAATCTATCGTGTAAGGGCCGATAGCCCTTGTATATGATGTGAGAGTGACGCCCATTTCACGAAGAAGCTGTGAGGCAATAGCACCTGCCGCAACTCTTGCCGCCGTTTCCCGGCCCGATGACCTGCCGCCGCCCCTGAAATCGCGAAGACCGTATTTCTGCTCGTAGGTGTAGTCTGCATGCGAAGGACGGTAGACAGTGGCAATGTTATTGTAATCGGATGAACGTTTGTCGTTGTTTGCGATCGCAAGAGAAATCGGGGTTCCGAGGGTTACACCGCGGAAAACTCCCGAATCGATGATGACACGGTCCTCCTCACGGCGTCCGGAACATCCGGGACGCATTGAAGACCTGCGTTGCATAAACGAACGGATGTGACCTTCATCGATCCGAAGACCTGCAGGACATCCGTCAATTACTGCTCCCACGCCGGCACCGTGAGATTCTCCCCATGTTGTTACCCTAAAAACGCTCCCTATTGTTGACCCAGCCATGTTTAACTCCGATATATGTAATAGTACAGTGATAGCCCCTTTCACCAAACAAGGATATGATAGCATAGGTATTTGGATTTTACAAGTTGACATCAATTTGGTACAATACATTAAGAATGTCAGAAGAACTGAAAAATGCCTTTAGCTTTCACAGCGAATTATAATGGGAAGTCTTTCATATTCACATCAGCTTTCGAACGGGTGATTTAGATGAAACTTATCAACGGACTGAAAAACGGAACGCTAATCACAAAAGTGAGTATTACGCTGATCCTGATTCTTTCACCGGCAGCGCTTATTGCCGGTGCGGCAGGATTGCTCTTAAAGTCTGTACCCGCAGGGATTGCGGCAGCAGCCTGCCTCATTGCAGATATCTATCTGATAGCCCATCTTCAGACAATCAGGCGTAAGCAGCGCGAAGAGGAAGATAAGAAGAACCGGGTACCATTGTTCCGGGCAGAACGTGATCCGGTGGCAAAAAGCACCGCAAAGGGAAAAAGAAAGCAAACAGCCGCTGATAACCGGCACGAAGATGCACAGGCTTCAAAGACGTCACCCGCAGCAATCATTTCAGCGCCAAGTGAAGATAGCCGGGGACTCGGTGTGGTCGATACGGGATTTGAACAGGCAGATGACGTGACGGAAGGCGAAGTAACTGCGTCCGAAGCGGCTGATTCTGGTATCGGCGTATTTCCTGATGACAGTTTTGAAAAAGAGGTGATTACGGAAGAGTACGTTGAGAGCCTTGATGAGAAAGAGTATAGAAAGACACTTAAAAAGCTTGGAGTTACCGCTGACGCATTTCCCGTCCTCATTGACGTCTGGAGGGTGCAGAGAATCAGACAGTGTCCGGCTTTCATGTGGATTTCCGGAAGTGACATGAAAATCGCCACGCTTTCCGATCCTCCCAAGAAGTTTAAGCTCCCGGCAGAAAGCTTCAAACACGTGAATCACGTCACGAAGGTAAGCGCGAATCCTCGTGAGGACTACAAGAACATTACGAAATCAGTTATTCTGAAAAAGGAATTCTCCTCGCTCATTCCCGCGTATGAGAAGCAGGGCGTTTCGAATAACTACAGATACTACAAGAATCAGTACGTAATCGGATCTGATTTTGCACTTACACCTGCCTCGGCAAGAGAACTGAAGCAGCGTGTCAATTTTGAACTGACGCTTATGAACAGCGCCATTAATCATGGCAATTACAACCACTATTTTAAGGATGCCTACAAAAATAAGGTTATGTGGGGAGACGGAGTCATTACGAAGCAGGAGTATCAGGATTTTATGAAGAAGCTGCTTTCCGGGCTTAGCTGTGACAAGGCATTTGGCGATAAGGCCTTTAATGAGGCGATATCGGAAATGCTTCGGGCAAGGCTTATCAATGAAGATTACGCAAATTACTTTGCGGGCATGCGCGACGCGCGTCTTGACGGAAGTAAATTCTGAATCGGGACGAAGCGCACCGGTTTTGAATGCCCGGCGATTATTTTCGGAGGAATGAAATGGAACTTGAAAGAATGCCTTTGGCAGGCGATTTTTACAGACACTTTAAGGGTGGAGTTTATCAGGTGCTGACACTTGCAAGCCTTGAGTCGGACGGAACGGCACTTGTTATTTATCAGGCACTTTACGGAAAATGTGCGGTATATGCAAGACCGCTCACGGAATTTGTCAGCATGATCGACAAGAAGAAGTACCCGGGCGTTGAAGCGACGTACAGGTTTGAGAAAATCCGCAGGGAGGAGCTTCCCGAAGCACTCGGCAGACTTGCTGCGGGAACGTCACGTAAAGATGCTCCGGACAGGAAAAGCGATGAGCGTCACAGTGCGGGCATGGAAGAGGCAACTTCCGTAGAAGCAGGTCAGGAATGGAAAATCACTTTGGAAAATGCTTCAAATCAGGGCGCTGACTGTGATCTCATGCGCTTCCTTGATGCCGATACGGCTGATAAAAAGTACGAGGTATTAACCGAGATTGAATCACGAATTACGGAAAGTATTATGAACAGCATTGAGGTTTCGATGGATATAGCCGGTGTCGAGGGCACGCTTTCAGACAGAATTGACTATGTGAAAAAGCACCTTTGCACACAGCGCCGGTTTGATACTACAAGATTAAGATAAGGATTTCAGGTCAATCATGGTAATTTCATGTCAGAATATATGCAAGAGTTTTGGAATAGATGAGATTCTGAAAAATATAACATTTAATATAAACGACGGCGAAAAAGTCGCGATAGTCGGCATCAACGGAGCAGGTAAGTCTACCCTTCTGAAAATCATCGTTGATGAGATTTCCGCTGATTCGGGAATGGTAGTGAAGGCTAAGGATGTTACTGTGGGATATCTTTCGCAGCAGTCCGACCTGACAGGTGACAATACAATCTATGATGAGGTGCTGAGCGTCAGAGCGGATGTCCTTGCCATCGAAGAGCGAATAAGGTCGCTTGAACATGAGATGGCAGGTCTTTCGGGTGAAGAGCTTGAAGGGGTCATGAAGCAGTACGCATCACTCCAGGCTGAGTTTGAACGTCATAACGGGTATGAAATAAAGAGCAGGGTTATCGGAGTTTTAAAGGGACTCGGTTTTGTTGAGGATGCTTTTAATATGCATGTCGGAACACTTTCCGGCGGACAGAAGACGAGAGTGGCACTCTCGAAGCTTCTTCTTCGCGAGCCGAACCTCATCATTCTCGATGAACCGACGAACCATCTGGATCTTAATGCGACAGCCTGGCTTGAAGGTTTTCTGTCAAATTATAAGGGGGCTGTCCTCGTTGTTTCGCATGACAGGTTCTTCCTCGATGCAATGGTGACGAGAGTCATTGAGCTTGAAAATGCCGGGGCAACGGTGTTTAACGGTAATTACAGCTTCTATGCAAAGCAGAAGGCCGAGCTTAGAAAGCAGCAGCTTCATGCATTTCTTTCACAGCAGCAGGTTATCAGACATCAGGAGGAGGTTATTGCGAAGCTGAAATCCTTCAACAGGGAGAAGTCTGTAAAGCGGGCGGAATCAAGGGAAAAGATGCTTAGTAAGATTGAGCGTCTCGAAAAACCCGCAGAGCTTAACGACAAGATGCACATCAGACTGGAGCCGAACATTCTGAGCGGAAATGATGTATTGACGGTGACTTCTCTGGCAAAGCGCTTCGGAGAAAACAGGCTGTTTGAAGATCTTTCATTTGAGATTAAGCGCGGTGACCGGGTCGCTCTCATCGGAGACAACGGAACAGGAAAAACAACGCTTCTT
>JAZLIL010000158.1:0-4772 GCA_045617405.1 Lachnospiraceae bacterium
TTTACTGTTTTTAAGGTGTGAGATTTCTCTCACCGTTCGACTTAAAGTCGAATGAATTCTTTTCGAATTTCAAGGTTGTTTCGTTGTTCAATTTTCAATGTGCTTGCTTTCCGTTTTTTCGCGGTCAGCTTTGCCAGTATATCATCGGCAATTTGATTTGTCAACCACTTTTTTTCATTCTTTTCAAAATCTTTTCCGACTTCATTTTCTACATCCTTGATGCTGCTTTCAACGGAGAAAATGGGATTTGAACCCATGCGCCGCTATTAACGACCTACTCCCTTTCCAGGGGAGCCCCTTCAGCCTCTTGGGTATTTCTCCTAGTCTGAATCAATAGTACATATTCAGTTAAAACAAGGCCACTCACCAATACTGATCAGTGGCCTCTCATACGGAGAATGTGGGATTCGAACCCACGGTGCATTGCTGCATCACTGGTTTTCAAGACCAGCCCCATAAACCGCTCGGGCAACTCTCCTCGGCTGTGTCACACAGCGATAATTATGATACCTCGATAGTGTTTAATTGTCAACCCCTTTTTTTCTCATTGATGTGAACCTCACATGACTTAATTCACGAGAATGCTGCGGTCAAGTTATTCAAGCATCGCCTCTGCAATCAGAATATCCTCGGGCGTAGTGATCTTAAGGTTCAGCCCGCTGCACTCAACCATGTGGACAGGAATGCTTCCGTACAGTTCGACTACGGAAGCATCGTCGGTAACGTCAGCGCCGCCCTTTTCAAAGAACTGCCTGTATGCCTGCATGATCACCTGTGTCTTAAAGCACTGTGGCGTCTGTGCCTGCCACATGACACTCCTGTCGGGCGTGCACTGTACTACAGCTGACTCGTCCGCAATCTTAATCGTATCCTTCACAGGGACACCTACAACGCAGGCATCAAATTCCTTTGCAGCCTGAAGTCCCTTCTCTATTGTATCAACACTGATCAGCGGTCTCGCTCCGTCGTGAATCAGTACATAATCCGACTCACCTGCTGTCTGAAGACCTGCAAAAACGGAATCATACCGTTCCCTGCCGCCAGCAATCACAGCGAACACCTTATCAAAACCGTACTTGTCAACTATTTCCGCTTTCACGTAATCTATGTCATCCTTACCGCACACTATAACAATTTCATCCACGCTTGACGCTGAAAAAGCCTTGATTGCGTAATAAAGAACAGGTTTTTCGTTAATTATAAGATACTGCTTTGCAACTCTTGATTTCATGCGGGTACCCTTGCCCGCTGCAACAATAACTGCACACGACTTCATCACGCCACCTCCGGTTTGGCAAAAACACCATGCTTTCACGACTTATTAATATTAAGACTTCTTCCTTTTGCAGATCTCCCGCCTGTCTTTTTATCCCTCTGCACTGAATACAGGTCTTTCACCTATCTTCAGATTCGGAACCGCGTTGAGGTCGAGCCCGTATCTTCTTCCCGAAAGGTACTCGTAATATGCAGCG
Organism: Lachnospiraceae bacterium; assembly: GCA_045617405.1. GTDB lineage: Bacteria > Bacillota > Clostridia > Lachnospirales > Lachnospiraceae > JAZLIL01. The sequence goes on from JAZLIL010000158.1 coordinate 1,473, forward strand.
CATCCTATCATAGCCGCATTATCGGTACAAAGTCCCACCGGCGGGAAGGAAAGCCTGAGTCCTGCCTTCTCGCAGGCAATACTCATTGCCTCGCGAAGCCCCGAATTTGCAGCCACGCCGCCTGCGAGACAGACCCTGTTCATATTGAATTCTTTGCAGGCCGCCACGGTATGCTCTACGAGGACGCTTACCACAGCATCCTGGAAGCTCGCGGCAACATCTGCCACTGTAACTCCTGTCTCAGGATCGATAATCCGCGTCCCGTCAAAGTTCGGATCGTCAGTCTTTGATTCCCTGACATCCTCACTGACTCCCTGTTTCATCCTGCATTTATTCAGATAGTTGAGAACCGCCGACTTAAGTCCGCTGAAGCTGAAATCGTACCTGCTGCCCTCGACATGACCGTGGGGGAAGGCGATTGCATCCTTCCTTCCTGTCTTTGAAACTCTGTCAATCTTCGGTCCGCCGGGATACCCGAGTCCTATTGCTCTTGCGACCTTGTCAAAAGCCTCGCCGGCAGCATCGTCATGTGTACGTCCGAGAATCTCATACCTGTCGTAATCAACGACCTTGACAAGATGGGTATGACCTCCTGAAACTATAAGACAGATGTAGGGCGGCTCAAGCTCCTTATCTGCAATGTAATTCGCCGCAACGTGCCCTTCGATATGGTGAACTCCAATCAGCGGGAGCCCTGCCGAATAGGCAAGTGCCTTTGCTTCCGCAACGCCCACGAGAAGCGCTCCCACAAGACCGGGACCGTAGGTGACTCCGACTGCGTCAAGATCGCCGAGCTCCACCCCCGCCTCCTTGAGCGCCGATTCAATCACCTGGTCAATCTTTTCGATGTGTTTCCTTGATGCAATCTCAGGAACAACACCACCGTAGAGAGTGTGCAAATCTATCTGTGAGTAAATCACATTTGAAATGACTTCACGTCCGTTTTTGACAACTGCCGCAGCGGTCTCATCACATGAGCTTTCTACTGCAAGAATATAAACATCTTTCTTATCATTTTTCTGTTCGATTACTTCTTTCATCTTCGTGCTCTTCTTTTCTCTTCCGGTTCTGTCTTCAAGAATAACGGCCGCTGTTCGTACTGCTCTTCCGATTCTGTCTTCCCGACAAAAAAACGCTATTTGTATTCATCTGCCGAAATATTCGTCCAGCCGAGAATCTTGTACCTTCCGTCATCATCCTGTCTCAGGACGAAATTCTCATATGACCTGTCATAGTCTTTCCCGGTCTTCACTGTAAAATACATCTTGATGTAGTAATAATTCTCTCCGTCGATTGTCTTTGTGACAACATTGGCGGCATCCTCGATCTGGTACATATTTATCTTCCTGTCCTTTTCCTTGTAGAGCTTGCGCTCCGTCTTCAGGGCAGAAAGCTGAATAATATACTCGTTTTCCTCAAGCAGCTCATCATCATAGAGCGTTCGCAGTTTTTCTACAAGCGTCTCCAAGTCATCATCCGACATCTCATCATTGTAAATACACTTTGAAATACGTGCGTAAAGATTAACAACCTCTCTCACTGTAGCCGGATAGTCCTTCTCCATATCCCTTGTCGTAAGCTTTGTTATCTCCGTCACCACCGCTTCATCTGCCATCTTTCTGTTCCTGTAGCTCGAAAGTGCGTAGAATGCTGCACCGATAACAAGTGCCAAAACAATCAGCCTGGAAATGACTTTTGTTGATTTTCCCTTCATATCGCACTCCTTCCTAAGATGTAGTACTATTTCCGCTTCCCGCACACCAACTGCCCTTCATATCATGAAGGGTCGTCGTCAAATCTGATTCCTTCCCGCCTTTCATTTCAGGTCATCCTCAAATCTGATTCCTTCCCACTTTTCATTTTGGGTCATCCTCAAATCTGATTGTAAGACTCCTTCCGTCTTTGCATGCCACGGTGTTTTCAAAAATCTCCCTTGCCGAAGCGACACTCAGATCCGGCCGTACAAACGACGGACTGTAATGTGTCAGCCAGAGTTCCCTGACATCCGCGCGCTTTGCAAGTCCTGCCGCCTCCTCAAATGTCATGTGCTTTCTCTTGACGGCCTTCTCTTCTTTTTCGTTATCGCCGTACATTCCTTCACAGATAAAGAGGTCTGCACCTGCTGCCTTCTGTGCAATAATATCGACAGGTCGCGTATCCGTGCAATATGTCAGCTTGATGCCTTTTCTTGCGGGTCCGAGTATCATATCCTGAGTGAATGTCTTTCCATCCTCCTCAAGCACCGCTCCCTTTTGCAGTCTGCTCCAAAGCCGCATAGGCACATTGTTTCGCGCTGCCTTTTCGGGATCGAACTTTCCCGCTCTGTCTATCACAATACTATACCCGTAGCAGATGACATTGTGATTCACCCTGAATGCCTCGACCTTGTAACCGTTGCAGAAGATTGTCTCTTCATTTTCGGTTATTTCGTGATATATGAGTTCAAACGGAAGCTCCGGTGCCACAACACGCAGACACCCGACTACTCTCTCGAGTCCCTTCGGGCCGATAAGGAGCACCGGCTCAGTGCGGTCTGCATTTCCCATTGAAAGAAGAAGTCCCGGGAGACCGCTTATGTGATCGCCATGGTAATGTGTAAAGCAGATCACATCTATGTCGTGAACGCTCCATCCTGCTTCTCTTATTGCAATCTGGGTTGCCTCACCGCAATCAATCAGCAGCCCCTTTCCGTTGTATTTTGTAATCAGCGAAGTCAGCCACCTGTTGGGAAGCGGCATCATCCCGCCCGTTCCAAGTAAACAAAGATCTAACATTTAATACCTCTTCACTAAGTGCGGTTCATCGTCATTAGAATCGCATCCTCGGTCGGATACCTGTAATAATCCTTTCTGATACCCACACGTTCAAATCCAAAGCTTTCGTAGAGGGTGAGAGCCGGTGCGTTTGACTCGCGAACCTCAAGCAGATAGCGGATCACGCCTTCGTCATCGCCTCTTCTGATGATTGCCCCAAGAAGTTTCTTTGCCACGCCACTTCTCCTTGCCTCAGGCGCGGTGGCAACGTCCTGTATCTCAATCTCGTCAATGACATGACTGCAGCCAAGATACCCGATAATTCTGTCATCTTCCCACGCAGTAAGGTAGATGCACTCGCTGTTCATCATGGCATATTCGAAATCAATGCGCCTCCACGGTACCGAAAAGCTTTGCATCTCTATTTCGAGGACTCTGTCGATGTCCTCATATTCCATTTCCCTTATTTCCATAGAAGCCTCCGCCGCAATCACTTCTCCGGCTGCGGCATTTTCGAATTCACCTGTGAGCATTCTCCTGCCTGTCC
>JAZLIL010000159.1:0-4227 GCA_045617405.1 Lachnospiraceae bacterium
ACTCGGCATAGGCACCCCACTTATTCGTAATTATCGACCGGATACAGGTACCCCGACTGTTTTCTACACACTAACTATATATCATTGTGTGCGCCATTTCAAGTTACATCATTTCTGCATATTTGATTTCCTGCTCAAATATAAAAACCTTCCGGGCATAATCTCACTTTTTCATCACTTTGCTTTACAAAAAGGCTGTCTTTTATTATAATATAGTTTCGGGTGAAAGCCCATTACGCATCTGTAGCGAAATGGATATCGCAGTGGCCTCCGACGCCAAAGGTTGCAGGTTCGATTCCTGTCAGATGCGCTACTTCATTATGGGAGATTTTATGAGTACTAAAACAAGACTTACCCTCGTTTCAACAATGGGTATCTTAATAATTTCATTATTGACATTCGGAATCAACCGACCTGCAAGGGCATGTGTCACTATTGATGTCGCATCTCCCCTCGTTTCTGCCGATTTGCCCTCTGAGGCAGATTCTGCAGATGATGAGCCAAAAACTGCTCCTGCATCACCCGAGTTTCTTCCCGTCGACCAGAATCCTCTTGTAAGAGAGGCTGTTCCCGAGATTCACGAGCTTGTTGTAAACTATCTTAACGCTCAGCTTGAAGGAACACTTGAAGCCTTTGTTCCCTATGTCAATTCAACATCCAACATTGATCTTGATGAAATTGCAGACGATGTTGAACTGATACGTTCTTTTGACAATGTTGTCTGCTACGAGAAGAAAGGGGCAGGACCTGTTGATTACTTTGTAGTCTGCACCTATGATTCCAACATTCCTCCGATCAGCACACCCGCTCCTTCAATCAATGCTTTCTACGTGACCTACGAGGACGGGGTTCCGAAGGTTTTCTTCGGTCTTCTCGACGATCCCGTTCAGGAGTACATCAACGAGATTATGTCGCAAAGGGACGTCACCGATCTCGTGGAAGCAACTGAAAAAGCTTTTGAAGCGGCCTGTGAGAGCGATGAGGATCTCTACGAATTCATCCACAAGCTTGAGGAAAAGATTGATCCCGATGCTGAATCCGATGATCAGCAGTAAAAGCAATGCAATTTGAAAGGGCCTGCACTTTTGATGCGGCCCCTTTTTCAACAGAAAACATAATTCCTTTTTCGGCAGTCGGCTGTCTGTTTCAGCAGGCAGCTACATTCTTTGTTGCAACGATGCTCACTTCCGTTCCCGCGGCATTTTCCAGAATGACCTGCCCGATGGAAACCGGAGCCTTGACGCTAAGTCCTTTAAGCGCTCTTACCACATCAAAAATCATGCTCTTGGGAATGTCAGAAGCAGTCTTGACCGAAACAGCATCAATTACTCCCCCCGAAACAGCAACTGTTGTGGTTACAATCCTTGTGGGATTCGTGACTTCCTTTCTTGCGTAGACATCTCCGCGCCTGCAAGTATTTCCGGATACACTCTTCACTTCGCCCTCATCAAGCATAACAGCAACAGGGCATCCCATAGGACACCCTATGCAGATAAGCTCCTTTTTTTCCAAATTACTGCACCTCCTCAACAAGTACTTTTATGCAGGTATCAGAAGAGCTTCCCGAAAGCTCTTCCTTAGGAAGCACCAGCTCCTCCATCTCACCGGGCGCCATAATCTGTTTTTTCTTTTTGCTCACAAGCCTGTCATTGACGTAAAGACATGAATACACGTTCTTATAAACATCTCCGACCCTGAACATAATTGTCTGCCTGTCATCCATCCTCTCGGGATCAATGTAAGCAGGAACAGTATAGCGAACACCGTTTCCGGTTGTAACAGCAATCTTTCTGCCGGATGCGGCCGTCTTTCCCGTAACGTACATTGCCGCGCGCCTTCCCGCATTTGAGGCCTCCCTCGAAACAAAGTCCACAAGATCATGCACATGAAGAACATTCCCGCAGGCAAAAACTCCCGGAACGCTTGTCTCAAGACTCTCATCGACCACAGGTCCGCTTGTGACACGGTTCATCTCAACGCCGATTCCCCGCGAAAGTTCGTTCTCGGGAATAAGTCCGCATGAAAGAAGAAGTGTGTCACATGAATAGTACTCCTCGGTTTCCTTAATCGGCTTTCTGTCCGGTCCAACCTCGGCTATTGTGACTCCCTCAACCCTTTCACGGCCCTTAATATCAACAACTGTGTGAGAAAGCTTAAGCGGAATTCCAAAATCATCAAGGCACTGCACAATGTTCCTCTTCAGTCCGCCGGAGTATGGCATGAGCTCGGCTACGACCTTCACTTTCGCCCCCTCAAGCGTCATTCTTCTTGCCATAATAAGGCCGATGTCACCTGAACCGAGAATCACCACTTCACGTCCCGGCAAAAGTCCCTCGATATTGACAAGCCTCTGTGCCGTTCCTGCCGAATAGATTCCCGCAGGCCTGTAACCCGGGATATTAAGAGCGCCCCTTGAACGTTCTCTGCATCCCATTGCCAGAATAACCGCACCGGTGCATATTTCAAAAAGTCCCTCCTCCGAATTCATGGCCGTGACAACCTTTTCCCGTGTAATGTCAAGAACCATTGTATTACACTTGCATTCTATTTTACGTTCCTTTACACGATCGATGTACCTTGCCGCATACTCTGGGCCTGTGAGCTCTTCATTGAAGGTGTGAAGTCCGAAGCCGTTATGGATGCACTGATTTAATATGCCGCCAAGCTCTGCGTCACGTTCCAGAATAAGGATGTCCCTTGCGCCCTCATCGTATGCGCCGATTGCTGCGGCCAGTCCCGCGGGGCCACCGCCGATTATTACTATATCTGCTTTTCTCATCAGCATGCCTCCTACAGACTGTCCTTGTCTGTTCCGACAATTATCTTCGAATTTCCGCCCCTCTTTGTGACCTTTCCGAACGGAATTTTCTGAACTCTCGAGATAATCTCCATCGTCTTAGGCGAGCAGAATCCCGACTGACATCTTCCCATGCCTGCCCTGGCCCTTCGCTTTACTCCATCCAGACTCTTTGCCGGGACGCTTCTTGTGAGCGCATCAATGATTTCGCCCTCGGTAATGCTCTCGCAACGGCAGACTATCCTGCCGTACTCGGGCTTCTTTGCGATAAGCTCGTTTCTCTCTTCCTTTGAAAGCTTTGAAGGATTAAGAATTCCTTTTCTCTGTGATATAAAGTTCTCCTTTTTACTTGCGTTTAGTTGCTTCGCTGCAATTTCGGCGGTCATTCTTCCGATTGCGGTTGCACTCGTAAGCCCCGGTGACTCTATACCCGCGCAGTCGATAAATCCGGGGGCATCCTCCACCTCGCCGATGATAAAGTCATGACCACTCTCATGTGCACGAAGACCTGCAAAGCTTGTAATCACCTGATTAATTGGAAGACCTTCAATACTTCTTCCGGCCTTCTTTGCAATCTCATCAAGTTCTTCCGCGGTTGTATACGTTCCTTCGTAATCATCCGTATCAACAGCCGTAGGCCCGACAAGAATGTTTCCGTGTGCCGTAGGAGTGACAAGAACGCCTTTGCCATACTTTCCGGGAAGCTGAAATACAGTGTGATTTACGTAATTACCTGCTGCCTTGTCAAGAAGGTAGTAACTGCCCCTTCTCGGAACTATATCAATCTTCTTTTCGCTGACCATATTGTGAAGCACACCGGCATAGACGCCTGCCGCGTTGACAACGCACTTTGCCTCGAAAACGCAGTCACCGGTAATTATCCTCCAGTGATCCCGGGCGCGTTCGATTTTCTCAACCTCCTGATTAAAGAAAAACTCTGTGCCGTTGTCAGCAGCATTTTCAGCAAATGCAATATTCATTCCGAAAGGACAGACTACAGCACTTGTCGGCGCGTAAAGAGCCGCCACAGCATCATTTCCCACATTCGGTTCAAGCTCATTAAGCTCTTCTCGCTCAACGATTCGTAGCTCTCTGACTCCGTTTGCCTGACCGCGCTCGTAGAGTTCTCTGAGCTTATCCCTGTCATTTTCATCAAACATAAGGACAAGCGCACCTATCCTCTTATAGGGAAAATCCAGTTCTTTTGACAGATTTTCCATCATTTCACTTCCAAGAACATTAAGCCTTGCCATAAGTGTTCCGGGCTTTGCATCAAATCCTGCATGAGCTATTCCGCTGTTCGCTTTTGAAGTCCCGCAGCTGACATCCTCTTCCTTTTCGATAACGGCAATTGAAAGATTATACCTTGAAAGCTCCCTTGCCGTCGCCGTGCCAGATACTCCCGCACCGATAATTACGCAATCATACAT
>JAZLIL010000160.1:0-3965 GCA_045617405.1 Lachnospiraceae bacterium
GATTTATACTATGGGATTCACAATTTTAATTATTCCAACTTGACGAGTTATCGCACGTTTAATTTGTCTGATAGGTATGACTATAGTGATACAAATCAATACAGTGATATTTCAAGTGCAGCTATAACTACAATGTTTTATGCTCAAACGCTCGGAGTAATAGTGCCATATTATACCACTATTAGCATCAATTATTAATTATCGAATTTTATATTTAAATTCTTTTTTTGGTATGACTCTTTTGCCAAGAATTTACTGCTATTATGAGAAATACACGAAAATATCGTAAAGTGATTATCATTCTTGCAATCAGTTTTTTGCTGATTGTTTTACGTTGTTACTTTCATCAGACCAGATATAATCGGATTATAAAGAAGGAGACAAAAATAGACCTTGATGTTTCAACGTTTCGGGTTGAAAAGGAAGTCGATACTCATGGATGGGATCCCGGCGGTGAATATCTGGTGATATTTGATTGCAAAAATGATGCAGATGCGCTGCTTAAACAAGTTCGCGGATGGCATGATTTTCCATTGGACGCCGGTATTGAGTCTTTGATTTTTGAGCAGGCAGCTTATTCTGATCTTTATTATGAAATTGCATCTGAACTTTCTGCAATAGCTGACGGAAAATGGTATTTCTATGACAGATCATTGAGAGAAGCACCCTACAGCAATCCAAACGAAATAAGATACGCGTTAAAAGGCCGTGATTTTTCACTGCTTGTTTATGATAGTGATAATTGCAGGTTATTGTTTGTGGAATCCGATATGTAATTGACACTTTTTTTTCATGTGTTATACTTATTCAGATTGGAGGAGTGTGCGATGAAGAGAATGGTACTATCAATTCTTGTTGAGAATACGGCAGGTGTTCTTAGCCGTGTTGCAGGACTTTTCAGCAGACGCGGGTACAACATCAATTCACTTACCGTTTCTGAGACGGAGAGACCTGAGCTTTCGAGGATGACGGTTGTCGCTAACGGTGATGACAATATCTTAGAGCAGATCAAGGCACAGCTTGCAAAGCTTGAGGATGTTGTCGAGATAAAGGAACTCAAGGTACGTGAGTCTGTTGTCAGGGAGCTGATGCTTGTCAAGGTGCATGCAGGACAGGAGGAACGTCGTGATGTGGTGACGCTTGCCGAAATGTTCCATGCTAAGGTCTGCGATGTTACAATGGACACGATCATGCTTGAATTGACAGGGAATCAGGATAAGCTGGATTCTTTCATCGGATTGCTTCGTGATTTTGGAATAGAAGAGGTTGTCAGAACAGGACTTACGGGACTCCTTAGAGGCAACGCTGAAGATTATGAGGAAAACTGAAAGGAGATTTTGATATGAGTGAGTGTACACATGACTGCTCAACATGTGGTGAAGAGTGTGCTTCAAGAGAGAGACCGACAAAAGAAGAGCTTCTTGCTCCCATGAACGAGCATTCAAGCATTAAGAAGGTTATCGGCATTGTAAGCGGAAAGGGCGGCGTAGGAAAGTCCTTCGTCACCTCCTTTCTTGCATCGAAAATGCAGAAGAAGGGTGCTAAGACAGCAATCCTTGATTCGGATATTACCGGACCGTCAATCCCTAAGTGCTTCAATCTTCATACAAAGGCAATGCAGGGGGAGTGGGGCATTCTTCCCTGTGAAACTGAGCTTGGCATCGAGGTAATGAGCATCAACCTTCTTCTTGAGAAGGAGGATATGCCGGTACTCTGGAGAGGACCGATCATTGCAGGCGTTGTAAAGCAGTTCTGGACAGATGTTGTCTGGGAAGACGTAGACTACATGTTTGTCGACATGCCCCCCGGAACAGGCGATGTTGCACTCACTGTATTTCAGTCGCTTCCTCTTGACGGGATCATCATTGTAACGAGTCCGCAGGATCTTGTTTCGCTCATTGTATCAAAGGCTGTTCACATGGCTAAGGCGATGGACATTCCGGTTCTCGGTCTCGTAGAGAATTACAGCTACGTTGAATGTGACAAGTGCGGAAACCGCATCAGCGTATTCGGACAGAGCCACGTTGATGAGGTGGCTGCAAAGTTTGATCTTCCCGTACTTGGAAAGCTTCCTCTTAAGCCTGAGTTTGCAGGTGCAATGGACACCGGAACTATTGAGGCACTCGAGGGCGACTGGCTTGACGAGGCGATTAAAGCAATCGAAAACATTGAATAGTTTTTTATGCACCCGACATCAACATGCCGGGTGCAGTTGGATAGAGTAGAATGAGACGCCGCCTTAGAGGCGGCAGTCAGATATTAAATAAGCGGAGTTTTTCAGAAAATGGATCAGAGCAGAATCAGGAATTTTTGTATTATCGCACACATTGATCACGGCAAGTCGACCCTCGCTGACAGGATCATCGAGAGCACGGGGCTTCTTACGAGTCGTGAAATGCAGGAGCAGGTTCTTGACAACATGGATCTTGAAAGGGAGCGCGGTATTACAATCAAGGCGCAGACGGTCAGAACAGTCTATAAGGCAAAGGATGGCAAGGAGTACATCTTTAATCTGATTGACACCCCGGGTCATGTTGACTTTAACTACGAGGTTTCGAGAAGTCTTGCGGCTTGTGAAGGTGCTGTGCTCGTGGTGGATGCTGCACAGGGCATTGAAGCACAGACGCTTGCCAATGTTTATCTCGCACTTGACCACGATCTCGAAGTCATCCCCGTTATAAACAAGATTGATCTTCCGAGCGCAGAACCGCAGCGTGTCATCAACGAGATAGAGGATGTCATCGGCCTTGAGGCACAGGACGCACCGCTCATTTCTGCAAAAAACGGTATCAACATCGAAGGCGTTCTTGAAGCAATCGTAGAGAAGGTTCCTGCTCCTGCGGGCGATCCGGCGGCTCCTCTTCAGGCGCTTATCTTTGATTCGCTCTATGATTCCTACAGAGGAGTTATCGTTTTTATACGCGTGAAGCACGGTACACTGAAAAAGGGTACCAGAATCAGGATGATGGCGACGGAGGCAGAGGCGGATGTTGTCGAGGTCGGTATTTTCGGACCCGGACAGTTCATTCCCTGTGATGAGCTTTCGGCAGGCATGGTAGGCTATGTGACAGCAAGTCTCAAAAACGTTAAGGATACCCGTGTGGGCGATACTGTCACGAACGCTTTAAATCCGGCATCGGAGCCGCTTCCCGGATACAAGAAGGTACTTCCCATGGTCTACTGCGGTATGTATCCGGCAGACGGCGCACACTATCAGGATCTTCGTGATGCTCTCGAAAAGCTTCAGTTGAACGATGCCTCTCTTTTCTATGAGCCGGAAACATCGGTTGCACTCGGTTTTGGATTCCGATGCGGTTTCCTCGGACTTTTGCATCTTGATATCATTGAGGAGCGTCTTGAGCGTGAATTCAATCTAGATCTTGTAACTACGGCACCGAGCGTTATTTATAAGATTTACAAATTAAACGGTGAAGTAATCGATTTGTCAAACCCAACCAACATGCCCGATCCCGCAGAAATCGAGCACATGGAGGAACCGATAGTCAAAGCGGAAATCATGGTAAACACGGAGTTCGTGGGAGCCATAATGAAGCTCTGTCAGGAGCGAAGAGGAGTCTATCTTGGCATGGAGTACATGGAGGAGACGAGAGCACTGCTTCGCTACGAGCTTCCGCTCAATGAGATAATCTACGATTTCTTTGATGCATTAAAATCAAGGTCAAAGGGATATGCATCGTTTGATTACGAACTCAAGGGATACGCTGCTTCGAAGCTGGTAAAACTTGATATACTTATTAACCGCGAAGAGGTAGACGCATTAAGTTTTATCGTTCATGCCGATTCAGCCTATGAAAGAGGCAGAAAGATGTGCGAGAAGCTGAAGGAGGAGATTCCCCGCCATCTTTTTGAGGTTCCCATCCAGGCGGCAATCGGAAGCAAGATAATCGCACGTGAGACTGTTAAAGCTGTCCGCAAGGATGTTCTTGCAAAATGCTACGGCGGCG